>QHSV01000423.1 GCA_003221655.1 Candidatus Rokuibacteriota bacterium | reverse complement strand
CCTGCGTAACCTGTTCCAGATCAACGTCGAGGAGGGCCGCCATCTCTGGGCGATGGTCTACCTGCTCGACGCCTATTTCGGTCGGGACGGTCGCGAGGAATCGGAGGCGCTCCTGCAGCGGCACTCGGGCGACCGCGACAAGCCGCGTATTCTCCGGGCCTTCAACGAGAAGACCCCCGACTGGCTCTCGTACCTGATGTTCACGTACTTCACCGACCGCGACGGCAAGTACCAGCTCGCGAGCCTCGCCGAGAGCGGCTTCGATCCGCTGTCACGGACGTGCCGCTTCATGCTGACCGAGGAAGCGCACCACCTGTTCGTCGGCGAGACCGGCATCGGGCGCGTGGTGCAGCGCACGTGCGAGCTCCTGCGCGAGGGGAAGACCGACGACGTCCGGCGGCGCGGCGGGCTCGACCTCGCGACCTTGCAGAAGTACATCAACTTCCACTACTCGGTGTCGCTCGACCTGTTCGGCTCCGAGGTCTCGACCAACGCCGCGAACTTCTACACGATGGGTCTCAAGGGGCGCTTCGAGGAAGCCAAGAAGCGCGACGACCACCGGCTGAAGGACGCCACCTACCCGGTGAGCGAGCTCGACGGCGATCGCATCACGACGCGCGAGATCCCGGCGTTGCCCTCGCTCAACGAGCGCCTGCGGGACGACTATATCGCCGACTGCCAGCGCGGTGTGGACCGCTGGAACCAGATCATCAAGAAGCACGAGATCGACCTCGAGCTGCGGCTGCCCCACCGGGGCTTCCACCGCGCCATCGGCCTCTTCGCCGAGGTCAAGGTCTCGCCCGACGGCCGCGTGCTCAGCGAGGCCGAGTGGGATGCGAAGAAGCACGAGTGGCTACCGACGGAGACCGATCAGGCATACGTCGAAAGCCTGATGCAGCCCGTGACCGAGCGCGGCCGCTTCGCCAACTGGATCGCGCCGCCGGCGCGCGGCGTCAACGGCCGGCCGGTCGATTTCGAGTACGTGCGCCTGGCCTGAGCATGATCGCGGCGGAAGTGCTCCCCGCGCAATTCAACGTGGCGACCTGGTTCGTCGACCGGAACGTCGCCGAGGGACGCGGCGCGGTGGCGGCATTCCACTACGAAGACCAGACGCTCACCTACGCCCAGGTCCAGGACCTGGTCAACCGCACCGGAAACGCGCTCCTCGCGGTCGGCGTCGAGACGGAGAACCGCGTCCTCATGCTCTGCCTCGACGCGCCGGAGTTCATCGGGACCTTCTGGGGGGCCATCAAGATCGGCGCGATTCCGATCCCCACGAATACGCTGATGCGCACCGCCGACTACCTCTACTTCTTGAACGACAGCCGTGCCAAGGTGGCCGTCGTGTCGGCGCCGCTCCTCGCCGAGGCGGCGCCCGCGCTCGCCGAGGCGAAGCACCTCAAGCACGTGCTCGTTGCGGGTGGCCCTCCCGGGCAGTTCCTGTCCTACGAAGAGCGAATCGCCAACGCGTCCACGACGCTCGCGGCTGCCGCAACGTCACGTGACGACCCCGCGTACTGGCAGTATTCATCCGGCTCGACGGGCTTCCCGAAGGGTGCGGTTCACCTGCATCACGACATGGTGATCTGCTGCGAGACCTACGCCAAGCAGGTGCTCGGGATCAGGCCGACCGACCGGGTCTTCTCCGCGGCGAAGCTCTTCTTCGCTTATGGGCTCGGCGCCACCGGCTTCATTCCAATGAGCGTGGGTGCGCAAGCGATGCTCTACCCGCACCGGCCGACGCCCGAGAGCGTCTTCGAGACCATCGCGCGGTTCCGCCCGACGATCTTTTTCGGCGTTCCGACGCTCTACGCCGGGATGCTCGCGGTGAAAGAGGCCTCGACGCGGTTCGACACCTCGTCCCTCCGACTCTGCGTGTCGGCGGGCGAGGCCTTGCCCGACGAGCTCTACACGCGCTGGCGCGAGCGCTTCGGCGTCGAGATCATCGACGGCATCGGCACCACGGAGATCGGGTACATCTTCATCTCGAACCGCCCCGGCCTGACGCGTCCCGGCTCGTCAGGGCGGCCGGTACCTGGCTACGAGCTCGCCATCGTGGACGACGAAGGGCGCCCGGTGGCGCGAGGCGAGATCGGTAACCTGCGCGTCAAGGGCGACTCCACGATGGCGTACTACTGGAACAAGCACGAGAAGACCAAGGAGGCGCTCTTCGGCCCGTGGATCCAGACCGGCGACAAATACTACGAGGACGAGGACGGCTACTTCTGGTACTGCGGCCGCTCGGATGACATGCTGAAAGTCGGCGGCATCTGGGTCTCGCCGGTCGAGGTCGAGGCGACGCTGGTGCGCCACCCCGCGGTGCTCGAGGCGGCGGTGGTGGGCCGAGAGGACAGCGATCGGCTCGTCAAGCCCCAGGCGTTCGTCGTTCTCAAGGAGCCGGCGAGCGGCGGCGCGAAGCTCGCCGACGAGCTCAAGGCCTTCGTGAAGGACAAGATCGCGCCCTACAAGTATCCGCGCTGGATCGAATTCGTGGCCGAGCTGCCCAAGACGGCCACCGGCAAGATCCAGCGGTTCAAGCTGCGGGCCTGAGGGCCGAGGCCCTTCCGACGGTGTTCGACCGG
The DNA here is from genome assembly GCA_003221655.1 of Candidatus Rokuibacteriota bacterium. Taxonomy (GTDB): domain Bacteria; phylum Methylomirabilota; class Methylomirabilia; order Rokubacteriales; family CSP1-6; genus AR31. The sequence continues at coordinate 4,127 of QHSV01000423.1, read as the reverse complement.
ACGCTGGAAACCCTCGAACCGGAACGCCTGCTCGGCCACCAGTGGCGCCGCTTTCACGGCATGGCGGAGGAGCTCCTCGCGTCGAATCAATTCGTCGGGCGCAAGTGGCGCGCCGCGGGCGTCAGGTCGGTGGAGGACCTGCGCAGTTGGGACGACTTCCGGCGGCTCCCCCTTACGGAGAAGGAGGAGCTCGTCGACGATCAGACCTCGAACCCGCCGTTCGGCACCAATCTGACATACGCGCTCGAGCGCTACGTGCGCGTGCACCAGACGTCGGGGACGAGCGGGTCGCCCCTGCGGTGGCTCGACACGCAGGAGTCGTGGGAGTGGTGGGCACGGTGCTGGGGGTTCGTGCTGCGGGGCGCGGGCGTCGGGCCGGCCGACCGCGTCTTCTTCCCGTTTTCGTTCGGCCTCTTCATCGGGTTCTGGGCGGCGGGATCCCAGCGGTGCGCGCCCGGATCGAGGACGGCTGGGGCGCGCGCGCCTTCGACCATGGCGGTATGACCGAGATGGGGGCCTACGGCTATGAGTGCACCCAGCAGGCTGGACTCCACGTCAACGAATCGGAGTTCATCGTCGAGGTGATCGACCCGGCAACGGCTGCGCCCTCGCGAGACGGCGAGCTCGTCCTGACGAATCTCGGGCGTGTGGGCTCGCCGGTCGTCCGGTACCGCACGGGCGACCACGTGCGTCTGGCCGAGGCGCCCTGTCCGTGCGGTCGCACCTTCCACCGCCTGGAGGGCGGCATCCTCGGGCGCCTCGACGACATGCTGATCGTCCGTGGCGTCAACGTGTTCCCGGCTGCGATCGAGGGGGTCGTGAGGCGTTTCCCGGCGATCGATGAGTTCCAGATCGAGGTCTTCCGGGCGGGGGAGCTTGACGAGGTCCGTGTTCTGGTCGAGGTCGGGGACACCGCGGGCGCGTCGCGACTGCAGGAGGCCCTGCGGGCGAGCCTCGGCATCCGGCTCGAGGTGGCGCCGGTGCCGCCTCGCAGCCTGCCGCGCTACGAGCTGAAGGCGCGCCGCGTCGTTCGGAGATAGCGACGGAAGCCGATTGGAAAGGCGCTCCATTTCCCCCGTGCATCGGCTACTATTTTTAGTGCCACCTTGAAGCGCCGCCAGCGATGAACGAGAACGCGCAGGACGAAGGAAGCAGTCCCCGGACCGCACCCGAAGCGTCCGCGCAGTTCGGCGGTACGGTCACCATTTTCTTTAGCGATATTCGGGGGTTCACGGAGCACACGGAAGAGTTCGGCGACGACGAGGCCTCCCGAATCGTGCGCGAGCAAGGTGCGATAGTCCGGAGTCGGATCAAAGCATTCGGCGGCACGGTCGTCAAGACCCAGGGCGACGGCTTCATGGTCGCCTTTCCGACGGCGCGGGGCGCCATCCTGTGCGCGATCGTGATCCAGCGGGCTGTCGCCGCAGCGAACCGGAACCAGGGCGGTCCCGGGATCGCGATCGGCATAGGCATCAACACCGGGGAGCCGATTCGCCAGGAAGACGGCGACTACATCGGCGGTACGGTGAACCTGGCGGCACGCATCTGCGCCGCCGCCGGGCCCAGCCAGATCCTCGTCGCGGAGTCGACCCGCTACGTCGCCGGCCGCATCGAGTTGAGGCGATCCGATGGAGGAGCCGTAGAGTACGTCGATCGCGGGTTCCACGAGCTGAAAGGCTTCCCGGAGGCCAAGCGGCTCTTTGAAGTCACGTGGCACCCGGCCGCCTTCGGCGAGCCAACCGCAAGTGACGAGCCGCCCTTCGCCGTCGAGGAAGAGATCGCGGCCTTCAGGGCGGCCGTCCAGCGAGCCAACGGGGTGCTGACCCGTGTGCTCGGCATCGTTCACCTGGACGATCCAGCGTTCCCAGCCCTTCTCGAGTGTCAGGCGAAGGCCAGCGAGCTCCGCCTGGCGTTCTCTCGGGCCGGCGCCGAGCGGCGTGGCGTCACCGCGAAAGAGGTTTTGGACCAGATCCTTCCGTTTGAGAACTTATTGACCCTCACGCTCGAGCGCGACACGTTGACCGAAGAACGTTGGGCACCGCTCGACGCCGCGGTCGCCCGGGTCTTCGGCCGGCCGCTCGTGAATGCCGCCGCTCGAGGCCGCCTCTCCATCGGTACAGCCGAGAAACCCGTGCCGCCGGCGGAAGCCGCGAAGGATCCGGCAAAAGAGCCCGAGCCCGCGGCGGGGGCGCGCGGCTTCGTCGCGGGCGCGCTCGCGCCCCCGCCGCTCGACGAGCGGGCCGCAGGCGTCGCCTGGTGGGCGGCCGCGTATGCGGCCTGGAGCCAGTGGAAGCCGTCCGGGCTCGCCTGGGCCCACGCGCTTCGCGAGGAGGTCCGGAGGTATCCGTACCTCCTGAGCGTCCACCTTCGGGCCAGTGGGGATCACGACGACGGACGACTGGCAGGGGGCTACTTTCTTCTCCTCGAGCATGTCGAGAACCAGTCACCGGGGTTCATGCGCACGATCCTCGCGCGCGCGATCGACGAGGCCGGGGTGGAGCCTCGGGCGCTCGGGCCGAAGCTCTACCAGCTCCTCGTGGATGGCGGCCGGTTGCGCGAGACGTACGCGGCGTTCGTGCGCGACGTCATCCAGGTGGCCGTGCCCACTCCCGGAATGTGGGCCGACGCCGGGGTGGTCGAGCGCGACGACGAGACCGCCCTGATCTCGCGGCCGACGGCGACCGTCGGTGACGCGCAAGAGGAAACGGTGCAGCTCGTCGATCTTCAAGATCGTGCCGCCGATCGACGCTTCCTGGTGACGGCGCAGCCCCTGACCACCCGCTTCTTCTACGTGACCTCGGGCAAGTTGAACACGGCGCGCGACGTGGAGCTCAAGCTCACGGCCGACGACCAGCCCTCGGACCGGGCGTGGTATCTCACCGTGTGGGACAGCCTCAGCGTGCGTTCGGATCCGAAGCTGCTCCCGATGGCGGGGGTGCCGCTGCCGGGCCTCGGCCGGAACCACTTCGGCGTCTGGGTCGCGGTCTTCAACCCCGACCCCGACGAAGTCGTGACCTACGAGCTGACCGTGAGCGTGAAACAACCGGGACCATCGTCGCCGGCGGCGTCCAGATTCGGGTGGCTGGGCGGGCCGGCGCGGTGACGGCGCGCACAGGCTATCGGCGGGCCGCCTTCGATCCCGGGGTCATGAGCTGAGCTACATCGACGAGAACCTCCTGCCGGAGGAGCACGTCGTCTACCGGGCGAAGCTTCACGGGATCATCTTTGCGCGAGCGGTCGTGGTGCTGGTCGTCGGAATCGTGCTCCTCATCGTCCTTCCGGGCGTGCCGCTGGCGGGGGCCGTCGTCCTGCTCATTGGCATCTTGATGCTCGTCCCACCGTTCGTCGCCTATCGGACCACGGAGCTCGGCGTCACCAACAAGCGGGTGATCGTCAAGATGGGGCTCATCCGGCGACGCACCCTTGAGCTGCTGTTGCGGCAGGTCGAGGCGATCTCCGTCGACCAGAGCCTGAGCGGCCGGCTGCTGGGCTTCGGGTCGATCACACTCACCGGCACCGGCGGAGTGCGGGAGGACTTCCATCGGGTGCGCGATCCCCTGGAGCTCAGGCGGCGGATCCAGGGCCAGGTGGCGTAGGTCGAGTCCCGCCGGCGCGCGCCGGTTACTGCTGCTGCTGGGCGCCGACCTCCGAGACGCCCCTGACGACCCGATCGGGAGGGTGCACGGGGACCTCGCGAAATACCGGTAGATCGATCTGGCGGATCTCCTCACGGAGCGTCGAGACGAACTTGCCGGCCACGATCTCGGTGACGACCTCGGCCTTCAGGGTTTCTTTGGCGATGCCGCGGTAGATCCCCTTGTTGGGCGGGACGTCGTCGTAGTGACGGCCGTGACCCACGACGACGTAACGCTCGTCCACCGCGCGGTTGTGCGTCGGGTCGAAGGCGACCCAGCCCGCCGTCGACGAGTGGAGCTCGACCCAGGCGTGGCTCTGCGAGGGCTCCCGTTCCTGGCGCTCGACGTGCAGATAGCCGCTCACGTAGCGGCAGGGAATCTGGCGTAGGCGGAGCAGGCCGAGCATCAGATGGGCGAAGTCCTGACACACGCCGGCGTCGATCTTGAGGAAGTCCTCGGTCGTCGAGTCGTACGTGGTGACGTTCTTCCGGT
>QHSV01000422.1 GCA_003221655.1 Candidatus Rokuibacteriota bacterium | reverse complement strand
GTTTGCGCACGCGCTCGAGCGTATCTTTGGCGGCGGCCTCGTGGGCGTAGTAGTGGACGGCGACGCGGGCGCCGCCCTCGGCGAGCTTGAGCGCGATACCCCGGCCGATTCCCCGCGACCCTCCTGTCACCAGTGCGTGCTTGCCCTTGAGCGACATGGTGTCCTCCTTTGTGCTGGGGGCGATCGCCGCGACGCCACGGCCGATGCCCGCCGTTGCGCTCGTCCGGACGATCCTTACCACAAAGAGCTGAGATACACTCCTTCATCGGATTGCCGGTCGCTTGAGGAGATCCATGAGCTTCGTCAGCCACGTCGAGTGCACGATCTGCGGTGCCCGCCACGATGCCAAACGCCTCCTGACCGTCTGCGAGAAGTGCGGGCAGATGCTCGCGGTGCGCTACGACCTCGCGCGCGTCACGGGGAGCGTGACGAAGGACGCGCTCCGCCTGCGCGCGCCCGGAATGTACCGGTTCCGCGAGCTCACGCCTCTCGACGACGCCGAGCGGCCGGTGACGCTCGGCGAGGGGGGCACTCCCCTCCTCGAGCTCCCGCGGCTCGCTGCCCACCTGGGCATCGGGAAGCTCTGGGCGAAAGACGAGGGTCAGAATCCGACCGGGTCGTTCAAGGCGCGCGGCCTCGGCATGGCGATCACACGTGCGCGAACGCTCGGCGCCAGAGGCTTCGTCATCCCCTCGGCCGGGAATGCGGGCGGCGCGGCGGCGGTCTACGCGGCGCGGTGCGGCCTGCCGTGCGTCGTCATCGTGCCACGGGGGACGCCATCGGCGGCAGTTGCCGAGGCTCAGATTGCCGGCGCCCACGTCTTCACGATCGAGGGCTCGATCGCTACCGCCGGCAAGGTTGCGGCGAACGTCGCGCCTCAGCTGGGCTGGTTCGATCTCTCGACGCTCAAGGAGCCGTATCGACTGGAAGGCAAGAAGACGATCGGACTCGAGCTGGCCGAGCAGCTCGGATGGCGGATGCCCGACGTCCTGCTCTATCCGACGGGCGGCGGCACCGGACTCGTCGGCATCCCGAAGGGCTACGAAGAGCTCCGGGCGATGGGCTGGCTCTCGGGCGCGCTGCCGCGCTTCTTCGCCGTCCAGGCCGAGGGCTGCGCGCCCGTGGTGAAGGCGTTCGCCGACGGCGCCGAGACGACGACGGCCTGGGAGAACCCGACGACACACGCCGCCGGGCTTCGTGTACCGTCGCCCTTTGCGGGCCGCCAGATGCTTCGGCTCCTGCGCGACACTCGAGGCGGCGCGGTGGCGATCGGCGAAGCGGCGATCCAGGAAGGGCAACGCCTCGTGGCGCGCACCGAGGGCATCTGGACCGCGCCGGAGTCGGCCGCGCTCGTCGCGGCGCTCGCCGAGCTCAAGGAGCGCGGCGAGGCTCCCCGCGACGCCGAGATCCTATTGATCCTCACCGGCGCTGGACTCAAGTACGAGCCGCCACCCCTCGCGGCGCCGACCGATCTGGCGGGCACGGAGGAGGAGATCCTCGCCCGGGTGCGCCGGGTGGCAGGGGCTTAACAGCGTCTGCCCTTCGGTGGTAGGATCTGCTCCACCGCATTGCCCGTCCCAGGAGGCAGGTCAATGGCGATCGAGATCGGGAAGATCCGGAACGTCGGCGTCGTCGGTCACGGTGGCGTCGGCAAGACGACGCTCGTCGAGGCCATGCTATTCGCCGCCGGCGCCGTGACGCGCCTGGGCCGAGTGGACGACGGCTCGACCACCACCGACTTCGACCCGGACGAGATCAAGCGAAAGATCTCGATCAACACCTCGGTGGCGTACTGCGACTGGAGGAGCCACCGGGTCAACCTGGTCGATACCCCGGGATACGGTGATTTCATCGCCGACGCGCGCGCCGGGCTCAGGGTCGTGGAAGCGGCGGTCGTCGTGGTGGACGCAGTCGCGGGCGTTCAGGTCCAGACCGAGAAGGTCTGGAAGTTCGCGACGGAGTACAACCTGCCGCGCGTCGTCGTCGTCAACCGCCTCGACCGCGAGCGCGCCGACTTCTTCCGGACCTTCGAGGCCCTCGGTCGGCGGCTCAAGGGGCGTCTGGTGGCGCTGCATATCCCGATCGGTGAAGAGTCGGGATTCAAGGGCTTTGTGGACCTTGTCAGGATGAAGGCCGTCGCCGTCGCCGGCGGCAAACCGTCCGAGGGCGATATTCAAGGGGACCTCGCGGACCGGGCGAAGGAATACCGTGAGAAACTCGTCGAAGCCGCCGCCGAGACCGACGACGAGCTGCTCAGCAAGTATCTGGACGAGGGCTCGCTCGGCGAGCCCGAGATGCTGAAGGCGCTCCGCGCCGGTATCGCCGAGGGCAAGCTCGTGCCGGTGGTGTGCGCCGCCGCGGTCAAGTCGATCGGCGTGCATGCGCTCCTCGACCTGATCGTCGATTCGCTGCCATCGCCTGCCGAGCGCGCGGAGGTCGCCGGCACGGACCTCAAGACCAAGCAGGCGGGCGCCCGCGCCGCCGACGCCAAGGCCCCGGTGACGGCGCTCGTCTTCAAGACGCTCAGCGATCCTCATATTGGCAAGCTCTCGCTCTTCCGCGTCGTGAGCGGCACCCTCAGGGCCGACTCGACGCTCCTGAACCCGGGGCGCGGCGCCCGGGAGCGGATGGGCCACGTCTCGTGGCTCCAGGGGAAGACCCAGAAGAACGTCGAGACGCTGGGGCCCGGCGAGATCGGGGTCGCCCAGAAGCTCAAGGAGACCCTCACCGGCGACACGCTCACCGAGGAGGCGCAGCCGTTCGAGCTCCCGCGGATCACGTTTCCCGAGGCGGCGATCTCGTTCGCTATCCAGCCGAAGACGCGCGGCGACGAGGACAAGATCTCGACCGCGCTGGCGCGGATCGCCGAAGAGGATCCGACGGTCCATTACCACTTCGAGCCCGAGACGAAGCAGCTCCTGGTTTCGGGCGTCGGCAGCCTGCACGTCGAGATGGTCGTGGAGCGCATGAAGCGGAAATACAACGTCGACGTGAACCTCCTGCTGCCGCGCATCCCGTACAAGGAGACGGTCAAGGGGCGCGCGGAGGGGCAGGGAAAGTACAAGAAGCAGACCGGCGGTCGCGGCCAGTACGGCGACACCTGGCTCCGGGTCGAGCCGATGGCGCGGGGCGGCGGGTTCGAGTTCGTCGACGACGTCTTCGGTGGTGCGGTCCCGCGCAACTTCATCCCTTCCGTCGAGAAGGGGGTCCGCGATTGCATGAAGAAGGGGATCCTCGCCGGCTACCCGGTGGTGGACATGAAGGTCACGCTCTACGACGGCTCCTCCCACGACGTGGACTCGTCCGATATGGCGTTCCAGATCGCGGCTTCGATGGGGCTCCAGAAGGTCTTTATGGACGCCCGCCCGATCCTGCTCGAGCCCATCATGAACGTGGAGGTCACGACGCCCGCGGATCACGCTGGCGACGTCATCGGCGACATGAACGCGCGGCGCGGTCGTATCGTGGGCAT
>QHSV01000421.1 GCA_003221655.1 Candidatus Rokuibacteriota bacterium | reverse complement strand
CCGCGGGGCCGCCGGTGAGAATCGGCAGTACGCTGGCGTTGACCGGGCCGCTCGCGGCGACGTCGATGATCCACAAGATCGCCGGCGAGATCTCCGTCGAGCAGATCAACACGCGCAACGGCTTCCTCGGCCGGCCGATCGAATGGGTGTTGCTCGACGACCAGTCCAAGCCCGAGGTGGCCCGGACCCTCTACGAGCGCTTGATCACCGTCGACAAGGTCGATCTGATCATCGGCCCTTACGCGACCGGCGCCATCTTGTCCGCGATGGCCGTGGCCCAGCGCTACCAGAAGGTGCTGATCCACCACACCTTCGGCATTCCGAAGCTGGCGAAGTACCCCATGCACTTCTCGTCGAGCGGCCTCGCCTTCGAATCCGAGAAGGTCGTGCCCACCAAGCTGCTGGACGCGCTCGCGTCGACCGGGCGTCCCCCGAAGTCGATCGCGATCGTGACGAGCAAGTTCCCATCCGTGCAGTTCATCTCGGCCGGGGCGCGTGACGTCGCGACCGCCCGCGGCGTGAAGGTGGTCCTCTACCTGGAGTACGAGTTCGGCAACCGCGACTTCGCGCCGATCGCCGCGCGCATCAAGGAGGCGGACCCCGATTTCCTGTGGATCGGCGCCATCGGGCTCGACGGAAATCTATTGCTCGACGCGTTGCACACGATCGGCTACCGGCCGCGCGGCCAGTACCATCTGTTTCCGTCTCCGGGTCCGCTGCTCAAGGCGCCGGGCGCGGCGCACGCTTTCTCCTACAGCACGTTCGAGGCCCACCCACCGATGACGAACAACCCGAGCGTCGAGGCCCTCTGCAAGCTCTTCGCCGAGCGGGCGAAGGCGGCCGGCCTACCGTATCCCTTCGTGGAAAGCCAGGCGGCGGGATCGCTGAACGCCTGGCTCTTGCTCGAGGCCGCCGTCAACGCCGCCCGGAGTCTCGACGACAAGGCCCTTGCCGCCTGGCTCAAGGCCAACCGCGTCGACACGCCCTTCGGCCGGCTCTCCTTCGAGGGCGAGAACAACTACGGGGCCGAGCACACGAAGGTCAAGCAGAACCAGAACGGGCGGTGGGTCATCGTCTGGCCGCGCGAATTCGCGGCGCCCGGCGCGAACGTCGTCTACCCGGCGCCGTAGAGTCGGTCAGACCTCCTCGAACTCGGCGGTGTACTCGACGTTGATGCCCCGCCGGACGCTCTGGCTGGCCGGGCAGCCCTTCTCGTGGACGCCGAGCGCGCGCTCGGCCTCGGCGCGCTTGCCCTTGGGAATCTTGCACGTGTAGCGAACGCGGATGGTCGTGATGAGCGGGACGCCGTCGACGTTCTCGATGATGCCCTCGACGTGCGCAACCAGATTGTCCGGCGAGCTCTTGATCCCGCGCGCATCCAGCGCGCTTCCCATATTGCCGGTCAGTCAGCCGGCCACCGCCATCACGAGATGGTCCAGGGTGGCGGGCCGTTCCACCTCCGGCTCCGTCTTGTAGAACTTCTTGATGCCCCCGTGGATGCCATACGGGACGGGAGTGTCGGGGAAGGCGTCGAGGTAGGCCGTCTTCATGCCGCGGCCCGGCTCCTTGACGACGCGCGCCCTGGTCACGTGGATGACTTCGCCCATGGAATCCTCCTTGATTCGAGCGCCGCCAGGACGACTCCGACGATGTCTTCCAGGACGGCGCGCTCGGGAAAGGCCTTGGCCATGACGGAGAGCCCCTGGGCGCTGCTGGTCAGGAACCGCGCCAGGGCTCGCGGGTCTCGCGTTCGGTCGACCTCGCCCGCCTTCTGGGCGCGGACCACCGCGCGATGAAAGGCGGCCTCGATCTTCGCCAGCACCGCCCCGACCCTGGTCGCCGCCCCCCGATCGCGCGAGGCGAGCTCCGACGCCGAATTGGTGACCAGACATCCCCGCGGGCGACGTGGCTCCAGGGCCAGCTCGACCTTGAACCGGAAGAACCGCCGGATGGCGTCCTTCCCCGACGCCGGCTCGTCCAGGGCCGCCAGGAGCTTCGCGGTCACCACGCGGTCGTAGCGGTCGATGGCGGCGAAGAAGAGCGCGCGCTTGTCCCCGAACGTGTCGTAGAGGCTGCCGCGCTGGATGCGCATCCGATCCACGAGGTGCCGGATCGACGTCGCTTCGTACCCTCTGGACCAGAAGACCTGCATGGCCCGGTCGAGGACCACGTCGCGCTCGAACTCCCTGGGGCGACCCACGCCCATCGAGTATCAGTTCCTGAACGATCGGTCAAGAAAACATGGTACGGTCCCGAATGGTCGATCTCACTCGAGGAGGGCTCGATGACGCTTCAGGAAAAGCTCGACACCATGCGCGAGGCGTCCAAGACTCGGATTCCGCCCGAAGCCCGAGCGATCATGCAGCGCAGCATAGACGATCTCCGGGCCGCCGGAATCATGAACCGGATCGACAAGGTGGGTCAGCCGGCCCCGGACTTCACACTGCCCAACGGCAGCAGCCGGCCGGTCAGCCTCAAGGAGTTGCTCGCCCGCGGCCCGCTCGTGCTGTCGTTCTACCGCGGTCGCTGGTGACCGTACTGCAACGCAGAGCTGGAAGCTCTGCAGCAGGCCCTGCCGGAGATCACCGCCGCCGGCGCGACGCTCGCCGTCATCTCGCCCCAGGTGGCGCGCACGCCTCGCGAGACCGAAGAGCCCAAGCCGTTCGCGTACGAGATGCTGCGTGACTCCGGCAATCATGTGGCCGAGGCATACGGCTTGGTGTTCACCCTGCCGGACGACCTGCGCGAGATCTATCTCAAGTTCGGCATCGACCTGGCGCGAGGCAATGGTGACGGCACCTGGCGGCTCCCTGTCCCGGCTCGGTTCGTGATCGATCGCCAGGGCATCATCCGCGCAGTCGATGCCGACCCGGATTACACACGGCGGCCGGAGCCGGCCCGGACGGTGGAGATCGTCGAGGGGCTGCGCCGGAAGGAGCGATCATGACCACTGTGCCCCAAGGGCTGGACCCCAACATTCAGACCCGCGAGATCGTGTTCGACGCCGACGTCAATCTGGTCACGCCGTTTCTCAAGCTGGCGACCGTCAGCCGCGGCGGCACCGGACACATGACGTTCGCCTCCGACGAGGGCCCCAACCTGGGCGGGCTCGGCTCGGCGCCCACGCCACTCATGTATTTCAGTGCGGCGCTCGCGTTCTGACTGATGACCCAGGTGTCCCGGTACGGGCACAT
>QHSV01000420.1 GCA_003221655.1 Candidatus Rokuibacteriota bacterium | reverse complement strand
AGTCGGAGATGCCGCGCGACCCCTTGACGTCCCGGGAGCGCGAAGTGCTGCAGCTCGTCGCGGAGGGAAAGTCGACGAAGGAGGTGGCCGGACTCCTGGGGATCAGCTTCAAGACCGCGGAGTCCCACCGGACGCGGATCTTGAAGAAGCTCGACCTCCACGAGACCGCCGGTCTCGTCCGCTACGCCGTCCGCCGCGGCTTGATCCAGGCCTGATCATCCGTCCGCCCCGTCGGACCCAGGTAATGGCCTGTCGCTCCACCTCACTCCAGTGTGACGAAGATGCAGTTGCGCAGCTTGGCCTCGATAGCCTTGGAGAGATGGCCCTTCCCGTGCGTGTCCTCGACGAGTAGGACCTCGCCGGCGCCGATCCGGCGCGCCTCGCCGTCGCTCGCGGTGATCTGAACGCCCGCGTCGAGGTTGATGATGTACTGACGCCGTGGCGCGGGATGCCAGTCGAGATCGTAATCGGGCTGGACCTCGCGGAAGATGATGCCGGTGGCGGGGATCCGCTTCGAGAGCCGCCCGGCGCGGGTCGTCTCCGCGTACTCGACCTCGACGTCCTGAAAATGCGACTCGCCGTTCTTGTCCGCGTAGAGCCTGTGGATCTTCATGAGGGGTCTCCTTCCCGTGAGGTGGGCCGATCATAGTGAGGCCGGGGCGCCGTGGCAAGGACCCCGGTATACTCGCGGGAATGACCACCAAACCGGCGGTCGGCCTCGTCGCGGTGGCCGGACGGCGACGCGTGATGCTCGAGGTGGCCCAGCGGTTCGAGCGCGAGGGATTCGCCGGGCTCTACTGCCCGAGCCCCGGCGACGGTCTGGCCCTGTGCGAGGCGCTGGCGCTCTCGACCCGCGAGATCCCGTTCGGCACCAGCATCGCCAACATCTACACGCGCCACGCCCTCGAGTACGCGCAGATGGCGGCGTTCATCCATGAGCTGTCGAACGGCCGGTTCAGGTTTGGGGTCGGCGTGAGTCACGGGCCGATCCACACCCGCCTGGGAATCCGCGCGGGCAAGCCCCTCGAGGACATCCGGAAGTTCGTCGCCGACCTGCGCACGCACGCGACCCAGGTGGGCAAGCTTCCGCCGATCGTGCTCGCGACGCTCCGCCGCCGCATGGTCGAGCTGGCCGGGGAGATCGCGCAGGGGGTCGTGTGGGCGAATGGCGCGCGATCGCACATGGCAACCTCGCTCCGCTGTCTCCCGGCGTCGGCGCAGCACGACCCCGCGTTCTTCATCGGCAACATGGTGCCGACCTGCATCGACGCGGATCACGCCGCGGCGGCGGCGCTCTTGCGCCGGATTCTCGTCCCCTACGTGCGCCTGCCGAACTACCAGAACTACTGGATCGAGGCGGGCTACGAGGAGGAGATGCTCGCGATCCGAGGTGCCATCGCGCGCGGCGAGTCCCAGCGCATCCCCGAGCTCATGTCCGATCGCTGGCTCCAGGACGTCACGCTCTTCGGCAGCGCGTCAGAGGTTCGCGACGGCTTCGAGGCGTGGCTTGCGGCCGGCGTACGGACTCTCATCGTGGTGGCGTCCTCGACGCGGGGTGGGCAGATGGTGGCTGCCGAGGAGCTCATCCGGGCGTTCCGCTGACCACGGGAGGAAGGACCATGGGGCAGCTCGAGGGAAGAGTCGTGCTCATCACCGGCGCGAGCAAGGGTGTCGGGCGTGTGATGAGTCGTATGTTCGCCCGCGAGGGCGCCGCGGTGGTTTGCGCGGCGCGCTCCCGGGATCTGGTGGAGGAAACGGCGGGGCTCGTGAAGGCCGACGGGGGCCGAGCGGTCGCCGTCACCGGCGACGCCGCGGTCGAGGCCGACGTGCAGCGCCTCGTGGCGGCCGCCGTGAAGAGCTTCGGCAAGCTCGACACCCTCGTGAACAATGCTGGTGACGGCGGTCCCACCAAGCCGGTGCAGGACTACACGGCCGAGGAGTGGTTCTACACGATCAACTCGTGTCTCACCAGCTCGTACATGTGCACGCGGTTCGCGGTGCCCCAGATGATCAAGGCGGGTGGGGGTGTGATCGTGAACATCGCGTCCACGGCGGGCCGGCGCGGGCTTGCCTATCGCATCGGCTACTGTTCGGCGAAGGCCGGGCAGGTCGGGATGACGTACGGTCTCGCGCTCGAGCTGGCGGAGCACAACATCCGGGTCAACGCGATCGCCCCCGGCGCCATCGCCGGCGACCGCATCGATCGGGTCATCGCGGGTCAAGCTCAGGTGAAAGGAGTGCCAGTCGAGGAGGAGCGTCAGCGGTGGGTCGAGCGCTCGCCACTCAAGCGCATGTCGACCGCCGAGGACATCGCCTCGCTCGCCGTGTATCTGTGCAGCGATGCGGCGCGAAACCTCTCCGGCCAGTGCATTGCGGTGACGGCCGGCGAGCCCGCGCTCTGACGCGGCCGAAGGCGACCAGTTTCCCTACCAGGCCTTGCGACGATCCAGGCGGTCGTCGACCCAGTCGAAGGACAGGACCGAAACTCGATAGGAAGGCGCGTTCGGCACCGCGATCTCGAAGAACGCGCGGTTGTTGGGCGGGACATCGCGAACCCACGTCGTTGTCTTGGTGACGACCGTGCCGGCGACGTCGAGACTCTCCACGAGCAGCTGCATGTGCGCGGCGCGCCGATTCGAGGAGTTGTACACGTAGCCGTTGACGTTCCGCCCTGACTTCGACCACTCCAGCCGGAAGTAACGGTCCAGGGTCTCTCGCGTGTAAGTCTCCGCGGCCCGGACCGGTGCGCCCGGGAGGCCGACAGAAGCGCACGCCAGGGCGCCCGAGAGCAGGACCGCGGCCCCCGCCGTGGTCATACGCACGCGCGCAATGAACCGACGCATGGCCCTAGTGAGGCCTGCCTACGCATTGCGCCGATCTCGGTTGGAGGCGATCTCTTGGATCCAGTTGAAGGACAGGATGAGGACCCGATAAGACGGGGCGTCGGGCACGGAAACATGGAAGAAGGCACGGTTGTTCGGCGGGACATCGACGACCCACGTCGTCGTCTTGTTGACGACGTTGCCGGAGCCGTCGACACCCTCGACGAGCAGCCGCATGTACGCGGCATGCCGATTCGAAGAGTTGTACACGTAGCCGTTGACATTCCGCGCGGTCTTCGACCACTCCAGGCGGAAAGTCCGATCCAGAGACTCGCGCGTATAGGTCTCCGCAGCCTGGACCGGGGCGCTCGTCGGCGAGAGAACCGAGACCATGCTGACCGTTCCGAGGAGCGCGCTGGCCATGAGGCGCCGCATGCGCCCAGTGTCTCACGCGAGCGGTGGTCAGGCCACCGCGCCACCGCCACGGCAACCGCCGCCGGTCGGGCGAGACACGGAACGAGAATTCGGGTATCTTCTGACGCACCGGCCGCTGCATGGGGAGGACGCGCAATGGGATCGATCACCGGTTCGGAGCTCCTGGCAAAGTCACTCAAGGCGCAGGGTATGGACACGCTGTTTTACCTCATGGGCGGACCGATGCTCGAGACTGAGAGCGCTTGCATCAAGCTCGGGGTGCGGGCCATCGACAGCCGTCATGAGCAGGGCGCCTCGATGATGGCGCACGCCTACAGCCGCCTGACGCGCCGGCCGGGCGTATGCATGGCTTCCTCCGGGCCGGGCACGATCAACATGGCAACGGGTGTCGCCAACGCGTTCATCGACGCCGCCCCGCTGGTCGCGGTCG
>QHSV01000419.1 GCA_003221655.1 Candidatus Rokuibacteriota bacterium | reverse complement strand
GTCGCCCCCGTGAACCGATCGGACGTCGTGCGCTTTCAATTCGACCAGCGGGTGACCGCGCGCATCACCCTGTCGCGGGTGCTGTGGCTGCAGGGATTCGCCGACCAGGCCATGCGAACGGTCGCCGGCGCCATCGACGATGCGCTCGCGATCCAGCACACGCTGTCGCTGTGCAACGCGCTGGGCCAGGCCGCGTGCCCGCTGGCGATCGCCACGGGCGGTCTCTCGGCGGCCGATCGCTACGCGACGATGCTCGTCCACTACACGGCGCGGCATGGTGCGGACGTGTGGCAGACGTACGGTCGATGCTTCAAGGGCATGCTCCTCATCAAGCGCGACGGCCTCGACGTCGGCTTGCCATTGCTCGCCGCCGGGGTCGAGGAGCTGCGGAGCGCGCGGTTCGTTCAGTACTACACCGGTTTATCGCCGCGCTGGCGGAAGGCCTCGCGGGCGCCGGGCAGGTCGTCCAGGGTCTCGCCGCCGTCGACGAAGCGCTGATGCGCTCGGACAAGAGCGAGGAGCGCTGGATCTTCCCCGAGCTGTTACAGCTCAAAGGTGAGCTCGTCCTGTTGCAGACTTCGCCGAACACCGCCGCGGTCGCCGAGGACCACTTCCAACAGTCTCTCGAAATGGCGCGCCGCCAGGGTGCGCTCGCCCTGGGAGCTGCGGACCTCGACGAGCCTGGCCCGGCTCTGGCACCGACAGCACAAGACACCCCAGGCGCGGAAGCTACTGGCGCCCCTCTATCGCCGCTTCACTGAAGGGTTCGACACCGCTGACCTCGTCACCGCGAAGGCGCTTCTGCAGTCGTTGCGGTAGCGATCTAAGGAAGGGACTCCCGTGGGAACGGTGAGGTCCTCCGTCAAGCCGGCGTCACGCGCGTGTACGGGGTCCTCGGTGACAGCTTGAATCCCTTCGTCACGTTCGCACGAAGAAGCCGGGGCCTTCGCCGCTGCGGCCGAGGCCCAGGTGACCGGTCGTCTCGCCGTCTGCGCGGGCAGCTGCGGGGCCGGGAAACACCCATCTGATCCAGCGCCGTAGTCGAACACGTAGAGCGTGTAGCGCTCGAGTTTGAGAGCCTCGGTGAACGCAGAAATCGTGTGCGCGAGCGCATTATGAGCAGCGCGCGATGAACGGGGCGGTGTCGGGCGAGGATCTCCGCTCACCGGTCGCGATGGAGCCCGCGAAGCCGGTAGAGCAGCATCGCCAGGGACAGCGTCCCTCGCCGCTCTTGTGGCCCCTCGCATCGAGCAGTGTCTCGGCATTTCAAACTGAAACACTACCCATCGGCGGAGGGTGAATCTGCCGCAGCGCTTGAGCGTCTCAAGTGCAGAGGAGTAAGAACACGTGGACAGGCTTGGAGGTGCGAGAAAGCTGGCACTCATCGCGATCGCCGCGCTGGCGATCGTACTGACAATCAGTCTGCCGAGCCAGGCGCGCGGCGCAGGCGGTCCGGGCTTCGGCGGTGGTCACCCTAGCGGGGCCGTTGGCCATGGAGGCTTCGACGGGCATCACGGCTTCAATGGGCATCGCGGTTTCGACGGGCATCACGGCTTCGACGGGCACCGCTTCGGGTTCGCCCCCGTGTTCCCGTTCTATGGCTATTACCCGTACTATCCGCCAGCGTACGGGTACCAGGCTCCGGCCTACTGGTACTACTGCCCGAGCGCTGGGGCGTACTACCCGAATGTGCAGAGCTGCCCCGAGGCGTGGGTACCCGTGCCCGCCTCGTGAGGCCCGGTTCGAGTCGGCCGCACCTCGGCCGCTCGCTGCTCAGAGCTTCCACCGCAAAAAAATGACGGTGCAACCCGCGGCCACGCCTCCCTCATCTCAAGTGGTGAGGAGCGGGACGAATCAAAGATGTCGACTCGGAAGGGAGCGGTTATGCGGTTGCGAAGCGTATTTCTCGGCGTAACGGCGATGCTGAGTGTCATCGTGCCTCAGGTCGCGTCGAGCCAGATGAGGTCGGCGGCAGGCGGGACGACACCGTCGATCTTCGACCGCCTCCACGACGCGACCACGCGCCCGGTGCCTCAAGTGGGGCCCCCAACGGTGCCGACACCCGACATGACGTGGGTACCGGATCGTTACGTGCAAGTCCCGGGGACCGACGGCCCTATTTCGGTGCCCGGGCACTGGGAGCGTCGGCTCTCAGACCATGAGGTATATACGCCGCCGCTGTCGGGCCGGGCCCCAAACGGCGACATCATCAACTTCCCTGCCGGTTCGCGACCGCCTGTCAACGAACGACAAGCACCGTAACCCTGCAGGGCAATTCCGAAAGGCCACGACATAAACGACTCATCGAGCTCTGTTCGACTTCCTTCGAGCGATGACTCCATCGCGCCCGTGACGATTCTTGATGCGAACGGACACGTCGTGCGGGTCGTGCCGGCGTCGGCGTTTCGCAGCTCTCAGACACGGATCGCCGCCTCCCGGCGCCCCTCGTCGGGCAGCGTGCGCGCGGGTGTGGCTACTCGACAATCAGATCGTGCCTAGGCGGTCGCCGGGAGCAACTTCCCAGGTAATTCCTGGGTGGGTGGCGCGTCGTGGTCGGTTGATCCAGGTTCTCCCTCTCGGATCCCCGATACAGCTACGCGAGCTCAGCGCTCTGCTCAGCTGCCCGTTCGGCGATCGGGGTCGTCATCTCTGACGTCCTAGAGGAAGGACGACACCGAGCTGCTGCATCAGGTCGAGCAGCGTCGCGACACCCCAGTGCTCAATGATCTTGCCGTCGACGACCCGCATGGCGTCGACGGTATAGAAACTGACCTTCTTCCCTGTGGCCGGAATACCGAGGAACTCTCCCTGGTGGGTGCCGTGATAGGTCTTGTAGGTGGTCACGAGATTGCCGGCGGCCGCCTGCCAGTGGATCTCGGGACGGAAATCGGGAAACGCGGCACGCAGGCGCTTGTACAGCACGCGCACCCCGTCTTTATCGGGTGTCGTGCCAGGCTGCGGCGTGTGGTCGACGAAATCATCGGCAAATAGTTCCTCGAACAGGCCCCAGTTGCCTTTGCCCTGTACTTCCTCGGTGTTCCGTCGAACTACGGCAATCGCCGCGTCGCCTACTGATGAGTTCCTCATTCTCTTGTCTCCTTTGACCTCAGCGCACCAACGACTCCGCGCCAAGTGTTCGCAACCCCTTTCGTGCGGTATCAGCGCTGACGATTGACTCGCAGCCTCCTGATTCGATGTGACACCTTGGTTTCAAGGGGTCTTCTTCGACACTCGAGCGATCAAGTCGTCAATCCTCGAGAGGAATAGCTTTAGGATTGGAGACGTATTCGTCTTGCTGTAGCCGACAACCAGATCAATTGTGGGCACATCCCCCTGCAAGGGGCGGCTGGTCAGGGATGACGGCAGCAGATTCCGTGCGTAGGCAGGTAGCAGCGCTACGCCACGCGTTGATGCGATCAAGGACATCGCCATGGCCAGATGGTCTGCCTCGTGATCAGGCTTGATGTCAATGCCGGAGCGCCTCAAGTAATCGTCAACGA
>QHSV01000418.1 GCA_003221655.1 Candidatus Rokuibacteriota bacterium | reverse complement strand
TCCAGGAGCTCGGCATCGGCTATGTCCAGGCGCGCTCTCCGCAAGGCAAGGGCCGCGTCGAGCGACTCTGGGAGACGCTGCAAGATCGGCTGGTCAGCGAGTTGCGTCTTCACGGCATCACCACGCGCGCCGACGCCAACGCCTTCTTACCGACGTTCCTGGCCGACTTCAATCGTCGCTTCGCCCGCGGCGCCGCCGACCCGCACCCCGTGTGGCGCCACCCCCCGCGGGATCTCGCGGTCGTGCTGAGCTGTCGCTATCAGCGCCGGGTGGCCCGCGACAACACCGTGCGGCTGGGCCCGCGCGTCATCCAGATTCCTCGCGGGCCCCACGGCCGCTCCTACGTCCGGCGACGCGTCGAAGTCCGCGAGCTGGTCGACGGCCGCATCGTCGTCTGCGCCGATGCCACCGTCATTGCCACGGTCGCCGCGCCGGGGGCGGACTTCACCTTGGTGTCGCGGCGCGCTCCGAGCGCCGACCGCCGCCTCCGCGCCCCACGCGCTCCATCGCTCAGGACCGCGCTTACGCACCTCGCCGCTGCGCTCCCACCACCGCCCTCCCGACGACACCCGTGGCGTCGGGCCTATGATCCCCGCCTCGCCAAACGTGCCGGATACCCTCAGCACGGGGGATGACGCTTTTATGTTGCAGTACCCATGACATTTCTATTGACCAGCGACACCGTTGGGCGCCGTGGGGGGCTGCGTGTCGGGCGGGGTCGACGAAAACCTCGAAGAAGAACGCTCCGGCTTACCGGAGGTCGAACAGGGAGGGCTGCTCCAGCACCGGCGCCGTCCGGCGGCGCGCGGGCGACTTCGTTCCCTTGCGCTTCGCCCCTTTGGCCCTCGCCGGCTGAGGTCGCGGCAGCTTCCATCCCTTCTGATAGGCGATGCGCTCGCCCTGCTTGATGACCAGCAGATCGACGAGGCGCGCGAGCGGATTGGACAGGAGCACCAGGTACTTTTCCCAGTAGCGGGGCGAGAGCGCGAGTGTTCGCATCTGGTCGAGCGCGAGTGACAGCGCCGTCCGATCACCTCGCCTCGCGGCGAGCTTCAAGTCGTCGAGCAGCTTGGCCCGGCTGATTCGCGACGGCCGCGCGCGTCCCATCAGCGCGTCACTGCGCCGCACCGCCGCGCAGCCTGACCTCGTAGCCTTCACGGTCCGCGTGGTTCGGCTGAATCGTGATCTTCCGGTCGAGCGCGCGCGCCAGCCGCTCGAGTCCTTCCTGGCCGTCACCCTCGAAGTACCTCGCCAGCTCGGGATGCACGCGCACGACGACCTCGCGACCGTTCGCATCCTCCGCCGTCCTGACCTTGGCCCTCACGACGCGGAAGATCTCGGCGGCGAGCGTCGCGTCGGCCTTCGTGACGCCGCTCCCCTTGCACGTCGGGCACGCCGCCGAGAGCAGCGCGCGGAGATCCTGGCGCACGCGCTTGCGCGTCATCTCGACGAGGCCCAGCTCGGAGATCTCGAGCACGTTCGTCCGCGCCTTGTCCTCGGCCAGTGCGCGCTTGAGCGCGCGGTAGACCTGTTCACGGTGCTCCGCCGACTCCATGTCGATGAAGTCGATGATGATGATGCCGCCCAGGTCACGCAGGCGGATCTGGCGGACGACCTCGCCGACCGCCTCGAGGTTGATCTTGAGCACGGTCTGCTCGAAGTCGCGTTTGCCGACGTACTTGCCCGTGTTCACGTCGATCGAGACCAGCGCTTCGGTGTGGTCGATGACGATGTACCCGCCGGACTTGAGCCAGACGCGGCGCCGGAGCGCCCGCTCGATGTCCTTCTCGACCCCGAGCGCCTCGAAAATCGGGGCGGGCTCCTCCCAGAGCCGCACGCGATCCCTCAGCGCCGGCACGAGCGCCTCAACGTAGCCGGCGCATTTGTCGTACACCTCGCGCGAGTCGACGACGAACTCGTCGATCTCCGGCGAGAATAGGTCGCGCACGACGCGGAAGGTCAGGTCGCCCTCCTCGTGCAGGACCGCCGGCGCCGCCGCCTGCTCGAAGCGGCTCTGGATCTGCGCCCAGAGGCGCGTCAGGAACTCCACGTCGGCGGCGAACTCACCCTCGCTCTTGCCCTCGGCGTTCGTTCGCACGATGAAGCCGCCCGACGGCAGGCTGAGGGCGCGCAACGCCGCGCGGAGCCGGTCGCGCTCCCGTTCGTCACGGATGCGGCGCGAGACGCCGATGTGGCGGGCCTGCGGCATGTAGACGAGGTAGCGTCCGGGCAGCGAGATGAAGGACGTGATCCGCGCCCCCTTGGTCCCGAGCGATTCCTTGGAGGCCTGCACGAGGACGTTCTCGCCCTTGTGGAGCTGTTCCTCGATCGGGGAGGCGGAGCGGCTCGGCTCGAGCTCCTCCACGTCCACGTCGGCCTCGCCCTCCTCATCGCCGCCCGTGAGCATCACGCGCGCAAAGTCGCCGAGGTTGGTCGTGAAGTCGCCGGCGTAGAGAAAGGCGTCCTTCTGCAGCCCGATGTCGACGAACGCGGCCTGCATGCCCGGCAGGACGTTCGTCACGACACCCTTGTAGACGCTCCCCACGATCGAGCGGTGGCGGTGTCGCTCGACATAGAGCTCGGTGAGGAGATTACCCTCCTGGACCCCGACACGAGTTTCGATGAGCTCCGCGTTGACGACGATCCGTTTGCGCACGGCAGCACCTCGCCGACACGGCGACTCGCGTCAAGGGACCGCGGCGTCCGCGTCTCATTGGAACTGCCGCATTCGTACCGAGAGGAGAAGGCCGAGCGTCATGCAGGAGGCGACCATCGAGGAGCCGCCATAGCTCATCAGCGGCAGCGGGATCCCAACGACGGGCAGGAGCCCGGTCACCATCCCCACGTTGATCAGCACCTGCGCCGCGAACAGCGCCGTGGCGCCCAGCGCCACGAGCCGACCCACCGGCTCGCGCGCGGTTGCCGCGATGTCGAAGCCCCGCAGAAGGAGCAAGACATAACACAGCAGCAGGATGAGACAGCCGACGAACCCCCACATCTCGGCGAATACGGCGAAGATGAAATCCGTGTGACGCTCCGGGAGGAACGCCAGCCGGCTCTGCGTCGCGCCGGCCACGCCCTTGCCCAGGAGCTGACCCGATCCGATCGCGATCTTCGCCTGGATCACGTTGTACGCGCTCCCGAGCGGATCGCGGAACGGATCCAGGAAAACGAGAATTCGTTCGCGTTGGTAGTCCTTCAGCGCCAGCCAGGCCAGCGGCATCGCGGACAGCGCCGCGAGCGCCAGGCCGCCGAGGACCTTGAGGCGCAGCCCCGCTCCGACAAGCAGGATCGTGAGCACGGGGACAAGCAGGAGGGCGGTGCCGAGGTCCGGCTGCTTGATGATCAGCACGGCCGGCACCGCCACGATCGGCAGTATCAAGGCGATGGCGAGCTTGCCCACGGGCTGCGCCCAGCGGGACGTGATCGCCCACACCACGATGAGCACGAAGCAGATCTTGAAGAGCTCGGAGGGCTGGATCGACATCGGGCCGAGCATGATCCACCGCCGCGCGCCCGACACCGTCCGGCCGAGCACGAAAACGGCGGCCAGCCCGGCCAGGCCCAGGAGATACAGGGCCGGCGCCGCGCGGACGAGCCTCCGGTAGTC
>QHSV01000417.1 GCA_003221655.1 Candidatus Rokuibacteriota bacterium | reverse complement strand
CCAGCCGTGGCAGCGTGCCCAGGGCCCGCGCCACTCGGACGCGTTCGCGCGCCGCCCCCAGGTCGAGTCCCACTCGCCAGCTCAGCCAGGCGGCGCAGGAGCGAAAGCCGGTGTTCCAGCCCTCGCGGGCGTCGAACTCACGGATGAGATCGAGGAGGCGGGCGGTCGCGGCGTCGAGGTGCGCCGATACCTCAGCGATCTCGTCACCCAGCCGGTCCAGCGAGAGCGTTTCCATGGCGAGTCCCCCTTCTCATGGGCGACTCTACACCCGCGTTTCGGAGCCACCGGGGACACACGACAAGCGGCGCTCGCGCCCCGATCGACTTTTTTCGCGACGAACGCACCTCCGGCGGCCTCTCGAGGCTTCTATGGACCGCTGGGGCGGTATTCACCACGTGCTGCCGACCCGCGGCGACGACGCACACAGGAAGCTGTCAAGCGAAAAATCGCAAAGGACATGCCGCCGCGGATGACCATCGACTATAAAGAGCAAGGCCGTATCTAAACTCAGACGTTGGGGCTGTGTTCCTTGAGCGCAGCGATGGTAGGCGGGATGATCGGCTAAAAGAGGACACCGGCAAGGAGGAAGCGATGACATACCCATCTCGCCTGGTCGTCTACTGGTCGCTCGGAGCTCTGATTGCCGCGGCGCTCGCGAACGGCACCGCCTGGGCCCAGGAGCGGACCTGGGAATGGAGCTGGAGTATGCATCCGATGTCTTGGATGTGGGGCGTGTTCGGTATCGGCATGATGCTCATGATGTTGGTGTTCTGGGGGCTCGTCGTCGCTGGGGTCGTGCTCGGCATCCGCTGGCTCGCCCGACAGGGCCGCGAATCCCGGCCAGACCCGGCTCTCGACATCCTCCGTCAACGGTACGCGCGGGGAGAGATCAACAAGGACGAGTTCGAAGCGAAAAAGCGAGATCTCACTTGAGTGCGACCCGACCGTCCGCGCAGCCCCCGGCGCACGAGCACCATGCGGCAGTCCAAGGTGGCCACGCGGCGGCCGGCCACCCGGGCCAGGGCGCGGGCGGACACACGAGCCACCACGCCCACATGGTCGCCGATTTCCGCCGCCGCTTCTGGGTGTCGCTGGCGCTCACGGTCCCGGTGCTCGCGCTGGCCCGGCACATCCAGGGGTGGCTCGGGCTCCACGGCGCGCTCGCGTTCCCGGGCGATGCCTGGGTCCAGTTCGTTCTTGCCACGGCCATCTTCTTCTACGGCGGCTGGCCCTTCCTGACTGGTCTCGTCGCCGAGGTGCGCACGCTGCGCCCGGGGATGATGACGCTGATCGGGCTCGCGATCGCGGTCGCGTACGTCTACAGCAGCGCCGTCGTGTTCGGCCTGCGCGGCGAAGACTTTTTCTGGGAGCTGGCGACGCTGATCGACATCATGCTGCTCGGCCACTGGATCGAGATGAAGTCGGTGCTGGGTGCCTCGGCGGCGCTCGAGAGCCTGGTTCGCCTGATGCCGGCCGAGGCGCATCTGATCCAGAGCGACGGCTCCACCCGTGACGTGCCCCTGACCGAGCTCCGGCGCGGCGCCCGCGTGCTCGTGAAGCCGGGCGAGAAGATCCCGACCGACGGCGTGATCGTCGAGGGCAACACCTCCGTGAACGAAGCGATGCTGACCGGCGAGAGCCGGCCGGTCGAGAAGGGTCAGGGAGCGACGGTGATCGGCGGCTCCGTGAACGGCGAGGGCGCCGTCACGGTCGAGGTCGCGAAGACGGGCGACGAGACGTATCTCGCGCAGGTCATCGCCCTGGTCCGGCAGGCCCAGGAGTCCCGCTCGCGCTCGCAAGACCTCGCCAACCGCGCGGCGGTGTGGTTGACCGCCGTCGCTCTGGGTGGTGGCGCGGTGACGATCGCCGCCTGGCTCGGCCTCGGCGCGAGCCTGCCCTTCGCCGTGGAGCGCATGGTGACGGTCATGGTCATCGCGTGTCCCCATGCGCTCGGGCTGGCCGTTCCGCTGGTGGTCGCGGTATCCACCGCTCTCTCGGCAGGAAACGGGCTCCTGATCCGCGACCGCTCGGCCTTCGAGCGAGCGCGGGCGCTGGATGCGATCGTCTTCGACAAGACGGGCACCCTCACCGAGGGGCGGTTCGGCGTGACCGACGTGATCCCGCTCGCGGGTCGCAGTGCGGAGGATCTGTTGCGGCTGGCCGCGAGTCTCGAGAGCCAGTCCGAGCACCCGATCGCGGCGGGCGTCGTGAGAGGCGCGCGCGAGCGGGACATCGCATTCGCGCCGCCTCGGGAGTTCCGCGCGATTCCAGGCAAAGGCGCGGAGGCGCGCGTTGACGGCGTCGCGGTCAAGGTGGTGAGCCCGGGATACCTGAAGGCCGCCGGGCTCGCCGCCGAAGACCCTCGCGTGCGCGAAGCGGCGGAACAGGGCAAGACCGTCGTCTACGTGCTCGTCGACGACCGCCTGGAGGGCGCGATCGCGCTCGCCGACGTGATCCGGCCCGAGTCGCGCGAGGCGCTCGGTCGGCTCAAGGCGATGGGCATCCGGGTGATGATGCTGACCGGCGACGCGACGGCGGTGGCGCGGTGGGTGGCGCGGGAGCTCGCGCTCGACGAGTACTTCGCCGAGGTTCTGCCCGATCAGAAGGCGGCCAAGATCAAGGAGGTCCAGGCCCGCGGCCTCACCGTGGCCATGACGGGCGATGGCGTCAACGACGCCCCGGCGCTCGTCCAGGCCGATGTGGGCATCGCCGTCGGCGCGGGGACCGACGTGGCGATCGAGTCGGCCGACATCGTGCTGGTCCGCTCCGATCCGCGAGACGTGACGGCGATCGTGGACCTGGCGCGCGCGACGTACCGGAAGATGGTCCAGAACCTCTGGTGGGCCACCGGCTACAACGTGCTCGCCATCCCGGTAGCCGCCGGCGTGCTCTACCCGGTGGGCATCCTGCTCACGCCGGCCATCGGCGCGGTCCTCATGTCGGCGTCGACCGTGATCGTGGCCTTCAACGCGCGCCTGCTCCGGCTTCGCCGGTGAATTCCGCCGCGCGGTTGACGCCAGGTGCTACATGTAGCACAATCACGTCGTGCGCACCGCTGGAGTCCGCCAGGCCCGCCAGAACCTCTCGGCTCTTCTCGACGAGGTTCGTAAGGGACGCGAGGTCGTGATCACGGAGCGGGGGCAGCCCGTCGCGAAGCTGGTGCCGCCGGACCGTCCGCGGGGCAAGGTCGTGCCGAACCTTGCGGCGTTCCGGCGCAAGATGCCGGTCCTCCATCCCCCGCTGTCCGCCACTGTCGCCAGGGCCCGCGCTGATCGCCTCTAGGAGTCGCGCGCCGGCACGGCTCCGCGAGCGACGGGCCGGATACCGCGCGAGG
>QHSV01000019.1 GCA_003221655.1 Candidatus Rokuibacteriota bacterium | reverse complement strand
GCGGCCAGAGCCTCATGCCCCTGCTGAACTTCCGCCTGGCCCGGCCGGCGGCGCTCGTGGATCTGAACCGGATCGGTTCGCTCGCCTACATCCGCGAGCACGACGGCCAGATCCGCTTCGGCGCCATGACGCGCCAGCGGACGATCGAGTTCTCGCCCGTCGTGGCCCAGCGCCTACCGCTTCTGAAAGAAGCCACGCACTGGGTCGGGCACTTGCCGATCCGCACGCGGGGCACGATCGGCGGCTCGATCGCTCACGCCGACCCCTCGGCCGAGTATCCGGCGGTCCTCGCGGCGCTCGAGGGCGAAGTGGTGGCGCGCGGAGCCAGGGGCGAGCGCGTGATCCGCGCCGGGGATCTGTTCCAGACGTACCTCACCACGAGCCTGGCTCCTGACGAGATCCTCACGGAGGTGAGGCTACCGGCGATGCCGGCCGGCGCCGGGTACGCGCTCGAAGAGTTCGCGCGCCGTCACGGCGACTTCGCGATCATCGGCATCGCGGCGGTGGTCGTGCGCGAGGGCGCGCGCTGCACGATGGCGAGGCTCGCCACAGCCGGGGCCGGCCCCGTGCCGGTGAGGCTGCGCGCCGCCGAGGAGATTCTGGAGCGCGAGGGGTTGGGGGAGGCGGCGATCGAGGCCGCGGCCCGGCGGGCCACCGAGCTCGTGGCTCCAGATGCGGACATCCACGCCTCGGCCGACTACCGGCGCCACCTGACTGGAGTGCTCACCAAGCGCGCCCTCACGAGGGCGATCGGAGTTGCGCGTGGCTGACATGGTCACCGTCCGTCTGAACGTGAATGGTGTCGCGCACGAGGGGCGGTGCGAGCCCCGCAAGCTGCTCGCGGACTTCATCCGCGAAGACCTGGGTCTCACCGGCACGCACGTCGGGTGCGAGCACGGGATCTGCGGCGCCTGCACGATCATGTTCAACGGCGAGGCCGCCCGCTCCTGCATCATGCTCGCCGTCCAGGCGGACGGCGCCGAGCTCATGACGGTCGAAGGCCTGATGCGGGACGGCAAGCTCCATCCGCTGCAGGAGGCGTTCCGCGAGCACCATGGACTGCAGTGCGGCTTCTGCACCCCGGGCATGCTGATCACCGCCCTCGACCTCCTCCGCACGAATCCGTCGCCCACCGACCGCGAGATACGCGAGGGCATTTCCGCCGTCCTCTGCCGCTGCACCGGCTACCAGGGGATCGTCAACGCGGTCCGCGCCGCGGCCCCGACACTTGTCGCCGGGCGCTAGGGCCGGAGGAACGCGCGTAGGGCGCCGGCGCGAAGGGACGCCACGCTTGTGATCGAGCACCGAGCCGGCGCGCCGGCCCCGACGGGGCTCCCGCGGCTCGTTGGAGCACGCGTGGCGAGACGGGAGGACGGTCGTTTCCTGACCGGGCAGGGGAGCTACGTCGACGATTACCGTCCGGCGCGGCTCCTGTACGCCGCCTTCCTCCGATCGCCGCATGCCCACGCGCGCGTCGTGAGGATCGACGCCTCCGCGGCGCTCACGCTCCCGGGAGTCGCGGCGGTGTTGACGGGCGAAGACCTCGCGCGCTCAGCGAAGCCCGTGCGCGCGGCCTCCAAGACTCCCGCCGTGAAGGTCACGAGCTTTCCGCCCCTCGCGCTCGGCAAAGTGCGTCACGTGGGTGAAGCCGTCGTGATGGTCGCGGCGGAGAGCCGGTACGTGGCCGAGGACGCGGTCGAGCGCATCCTGGTCGAGTACGAGCCGATCCCTGTCGTCACGGACATGGAAGGGGCGCTGCGGCCCGAAAGCCCGCTGCTCCATGACGAGGCGGGCACCAACCTGCTTGTCAGTCGCGAGTTCGCCCGGGGCGATGTGGACGAGGCGCTGGCCGGGGCGGCGCTGGTCGTGCGCGAGCGATTCCGCTTTCACCGGCACACCCCGGTGTGCATGGAGAACCGCGGCTGTCTGGCCGAGTACGCGACCGGAAGCGGGACGCTCACACTGCGCTCGTCGGCGCAGTGTCCCGGTCTCGTCCGCGACGTCCTGAGCGATCTGCTCGACATGCCCGAGCACCGCATCCGTGTGATCGCCGCCGATGTGGGCGGCGGCTTCGGCGCCAAGGCGTCGCTCTACCCGGAGGAGATCGCCACCTGCGTGATGGCCCGCCGCCTGGGTCGCCCGGTGAAGTGGATCGGTGACCGCCGCGAGGATCTGCTCGCGACCACGCACGCGTGGGACGAGATCGTCGAGGCCGAGCTCGGCGTGGACCGCGACGGCGCCATCGTCGGGCTCCGGGCGCAGGTGACCGCCGACGTCGGCGCGTACTCCATCTATCCGTGGACGGCCGCCATCGAGCCGGTGCAGACGATCAGCTTCCTGCCCGGGCCGTACCGGGTGCCCACGTACCGTGGGCGCACGCGGGGCGTCGCCACCTGCAAGGCGCCGCTGGGCCCGTATCGGGGAGTCGGACGCCCGCCGGCGGTCTTCGTGATCGAAGGCTTGATGGATCGAGCGGCGCGCCAGCTCGGGCTGGATCCGACGGAGATCCGTCTCCGCAATTTCGTGCGCGACGAGGAATTTCCCTACAAGTCGCCGTCCGGCATCGTGTGGGACCGGTCGAGCTTCACCGCGTCGCTGCTGCGGGCCTGCGAGGCCCTGGACTACGCGGCCGTGCGCGCCGAGCAAGCCAGGGCGCGCGCCGCGGGACGCTGGCTGGGCGTTGGCGTCGCCTCCTACGTCGAGCTCACGGGGATCGGCTCGGCGATTCCCGTCTCGCCCGGTATGCCCATCGCGACCGGCACCGAGGCGGCGACGATCCGCTTCGATCCCGCGGGCAAGGTGACGGCGGTGTTCGGTGTCGCCTCGCACGGGCAAGGGCTCGAAACCACGCTGGCCCAGATCGTGGCCGACGAAGTCGGCGTGCCGATCGACGATGTGCGTGTCATCCACGGCGACACCGAGGTCTCGCCCTACGGCACCGGCACCTACGCGAGCAGGAGCCTCGTGCTGGCGGGCGGGGCCGCCATCCTCGCCGGGCGCGCCGTGCGCGAGAAGATGCTCGTGATCGCCGGCCATCTCCTCGAGGCCGACCCGGCCGACGTCGTGATGACCGACGGCCGGTGGGCGGTGCGCGGGATGCTCGACCGGAGCGTCGCCGCGCGCGAGATCGCCAGAGCCGCGTATACCGGCGCGCGGCGGCTGCCGACCGGTCTGGAGCCGGGACTCGAGGCCACGCGCTTCTACGATCCCTACTACGGCACCGCGTCCAACGCGACCCACGTGGCGGTGGTCGAGCTGGATCGGGAGACCTGCGCGGTGAAGCCCTTGCGCTACGTCGTGGTGGAAGACTGCGGGCGCATGGTCAATCCGCTCATCGTGGACGGCCAGGTTCACGGGGGCGTGGCCCAGGGGCTCGGGGCGGCGCTCCTCGAGGAGATCGTCTACGACGATCAGGGGCAGCTCTTGAGCGGCACCCTGATGGACTACGTGGTGCCCTCGGCCTGCGAGGTCCCGTGGATGGAGGTCCATCACCTGGAGACGCCGTCGCCGGTGGCGCTCGGCGGCTTCCGCGGCATGGGCGAGGGCGGGACGATCGGCGCCCCCGCCGCCATCGCGAATGCGGTCGCCGACGCGCTGGTACCGCTCGGGATCGAGATCGCCGAGCTGCCGGTGACTCCTGACCGGCTCTTCCGGCTCATCGAGCACGCCCGGGCGCGAGGATGATGAAACCGTGAACCTCGGGCTCGGCGGCAAGGTCGCGCTGGTCACCGGCGGCGCGCGTGACGTCGGGCGCGAGATCTCGCTGACGCTGGCTCGGGAGGGTGCGGCCGTCGCCGTCAACTACCTCCACTCGAAGCAGGACGCCGACTCGCTTGTCGCGGACATCATCGGGCGGAGCGGTCGCGCGGCGGCCTACCAGGCGGACGTGGCCGACTACGGCGCCGTGAGCCGCATGGTCGAGCGCGTCGTCGCTGAATTCGGACGGCTCGACGTCGTCGTCAACAACGCGGGCCACGTCGAGGCCAAGCTGTTCCTCGAGACGACGCCCGAGGAGTGGCGGCGACAGGTGGACGTCGACCTCTACGGCGTCTTCAACGCCTGTCACGCTGCGGCGCCGAAGCTCGCGGCGCAGAAGGGCGGGCGCATCATCAGCATCGTCGGCGACTCGGCGCGCGTGGGCCAGCCGCGGCTCGGGGTGTCGGCGGGAGCGCGCGGCGCCGTGCTGTCCCTGACGCGGACGCTCGCCAGGGAGCTCGGCCGCCACGACATCACCGTGAACGCGCTCGCCCTCGGCTGGATCGAGACCTCGCACGCGGACCAGGAATGGCTCGCGAAGAACCGCGAGCGCATCCTCGCCTTCTATCCGATCCGGCGCCTCGGGAGGCCCGAGGACGTGGCGCCGTTCGTCGCCTTCCTGGCGTCCGACCTCGCCGGCTGGATCACGGGTCAGACGATCAGCGTGAGCGGCGGCTACTCGACCGTCTGATGGCTCGGGCTCTCTGAGGGCGCCAAGGAGCGCATCCTCGGTGGCAACGCCGCGCGGCTCTTCAAACTACCCTAGCCGAGCGGCCCGAAGCCGATCGACGTCTGGTCCTGCGCGCCGAGCGGGCGGAAGCGGACCGGCAGGCCGACGGCGACTTTGTCGAGCGGGATGTCGACGATCCGGCCGAGGATCGACACGCCCTCCTGCAGCTTCACGACGGCGATGGCGTAGGGCGCGTCGGCCGCGTGCGCCCTCGGCGCCACGCGGATCACGGTGAAGCTCGCGATCGTGCCCTCGCCGACCAGCGGCACCGGCTGCCACGCGCGCGCGTGGCATGCGGGACACAGCTCCTTCGGGGGAATCGCGAGCTCGCCGCAGGAGCCGCACCGCACGGCCGTCAGCTGTCCCGCGCGCGCCCGCTCGAAGAAGGCGCGCGCGGTGATGAGCGACTCAGTCACGGCCGAAGAGACTCACGAGCACCGTCGCGGTGTTGCCGCCGAGGGTATGGGTCAGACCGGTTCTGGCACCGTCGACCTGGCGTGGGCCGGCCTCGCCGCGGAGCTGTGTGACGATTTCGGCGATCTGCGCGGCACCCGTCGCGCCGATGGGATGGCCCTTCGCCTTCAGGCCGCCCGACGGGTTGACGGGCATCTCCCCGCCGAGGCTCGTGAGACCCGTCTCGGCGGCCCGGCCGCCGGCGCCCGGCTCGAAGAGGCCGAGCCCCTCGCTGGCGACGATCTCGGCGATCGTGAAGCAGTCGTGCAGCTCGACGACGTCCACGTCCGTGGGGCCGAGGCCGGCCTGCCGGTACGCCGCCGCCGCCGCGCGCTCTGTCGCGGGCACGCGCGCGAGGTCTCGCTTGTCGCCGAGCAGCATCCAGTCGGAAGCCGCCGCCGAGGCGAGCACCCACACCGGCTTGCGGTGCCGGCGGGCGACCTCCTCCGAGGCGAGCACGACGGCGGCGCCGCCGTCGCTGAACGGGCAGCAGTCCAAGAGCTTGAGCGGGTCGGCGACGTACGCGGACCGCAGCACCTGGTCGATCGTGATCTGCTTCTGGAACTGCGCCTTCGGGTTCAGCGCCCCGTGCCGGTGGTTCTTCACGGCGACCGCCGCCATCTGGGCCTCCGTCGTGCCGTACTTCTCCATATGCGCCCGCGCGATCAGCGCGAACACGCCGGGGAAGGTGAGGCCCAGCGGCTGCTCCCAGACGGCGTCGGAGGCATAGGCGAAGTACTCGGTCGACTCCGCCGTGGAGACGTTGAGCACGCGCTCGGCGCCGCCCACGAGGATCACGTCCGACACGCCCGCCCCGATCTCCATCACGGCGTGACGGAACGCGGCGTGCGAGCTCGCGCACGCCGTCTCGAACCGGGTCGTGGGCACGGACGGGATGCCGAGGACGGACGCGGCCTGCGGTCCGGTGTGGAGCTGGTGCTCGGTCTCGCCCCCGACAACGTTGCCGTAGTAGAGGGCCTGAACGGCACTCGCCGGAATACCGGCGTCGGTCAGCGCGTCCCCGGCGGCGTCGGCGAAGAGCTCGGCCGAGGTACGGTCGTGCAGCCCGAATTTCGTCACTCCGACCCCGATCACGGCGACCCGGCGCATGAAAGTCCCCCTCGCCGCATGCTAGCATCAAAATTCGTGGCCCCGCGAGGACTCGTCCTCTTCGGCTGCGGGTGGATCGCGCGCCGTCACGCAGCGGCGGCCCGGCGGATCGGCGTGCCGCTACTCGTCGCGAGCCGTGACCTGGCTCGCGCCCGCGCGTTCGCGCGTGAGTTCGGCGCCGCCGACGCGTTCGGCGCGTACGAGACCGCCGCGCACGATCCCCGGGCCAGCGCCGCCGTCGTCTGCACGCCTCACGATCGCCACTGTGCCGACACCCTGCTGGCGCTCGGGGCGGGCCTCCACGTCCTCGTCGAGAAGCCGATCGCGCCGACCGTGGAAGAGGCCGATCGGATGATCGCGGCCGCACAGTCCGCCGGGCGTGTCCTGATGGTCGCCGAGAATTTTCATTTCATGCCGGCATTCCGCCACGTCCACGCCCTGGTGACGGCGGGCGCCGTCGGCCCGCTGCGCGCAATCCACCTCGTCGCTCGCGGATACCGCCAGCACTCGGGCTGGCGGCTTGTCTCGCGGGCGGCGGGCGGCGGCGTGCTGATCGACGGCGGCATCCACTACGTCCACAACCTGCGCTGGTGGGGCGGCGAGGTGCGGCGACTCTTTGCCCTCCGCCCGCCGCAGACGGTCGAGCTCGGTGGCGAGGACGCCGTGGACCTTCTCGCCGAGCTGCCGGACGGGGTCGTCGGCTTCGTGTCCAATTCTCTTGGCGCTATCGGCGCTCCGCGGGTTCAATGGTCCTCGGTAACGGGCGCCGACGGTACGATCTTCGCCGACAATCGCGGTCGCTTTGTCCTGTCGAGGCCGCACGGCCGGACGCGCCTTCGACTCTTTCGCCGTGATTCGAGAGGTCACGAGGCGATGCTGAGGGCGTTCGGCGAGGCGGTAGGCTCCGGGCGGCTGCCCGAGACCGACGGCGCGTCGGGCCGGCGCGACCTTGCGGTCGTGCTCGCCGCGTATCGCTCCGTCGCCGAGCGGCGGCCGGTGGATCTCCTGTGCTGAGCGAAGAAGCATTGATCCTTAGCGTCGTGGCCGGAGCCTGCATGCTCCTCGTGCTGGGCGTGCTCGAGCTGGTCTGGCCGTCCAAGCCGAGTCACCCCGTTCGCCGCCCTCAGGCTCAACCGACGCCGCCGCGGCCGGCCGAGGCCATCGTGCCTGCACGCCTGACCCTGAATGTCGCATCCTCTCGACCACCGGCAGAGATTGTGTTTCGGCGCCCGGCCGGCTACGTCGCTCCCCCGCCACTCGAAGCCATCGCGGCCCCGGAACCGCCCCCACCCGCCATTCCGCCGCTGCCACCGGAGGCCGTCCCGCCCGGACCGACTGCACCCGACACGCCGGCGCCCCCTGCCGAAGCCGTTCCTCCCGCGCGACCGACCGAGCACGTCGACCCGTTGCCACCACCCGAGCGCCCCGCGCCCAGGCCGATCGAACACGTCGCGCCGTCGCGACCCGCGGAACATGCCCCGCCGCCGCCTCGCCGGCGACGGAGCAAGATCTCGCCCCATGCTCGGCCGCATGGGGTGCTGCGCGCTCCGAATACCCCGGCGGGTCCGGGCGCGGAGCCGGCGACGCCCCATCTCGTACCACCTGGAGGTGGCGGGACCGGCGGGACCGCGCTGGAGCAGCCTGTTCGACCGTGGGGCGGTGCTCCGGCGCCGATGCCGGAGACGCAGGCCAGCCGCGATTCGCCGCTCGTCGAGGCGTGCTTCGCCCTGTATCAGGAGAAGCGATTCGGCGAGGTCGTGTCGATGGGACAGGAGACGCTGGCGAAGCTGAGCGTCGAGTGGCCCGCAAGCGCCTCACACGACACCGCGGCGCTCTGGTCGGTGGTCGGGCTGGCGAAGCAGGCTCTCGGCGACGACGACGGTGCCCGCTCGGCCCTGGAGTTGGCCATCGACACCGCGCCCGAGGTCGAGCGGGCGACCTACCGCCGCCACCTCGCGACGCTCGCGCTCGACGCTGCCCAGGCGCGGCTCGGGCGCGCCGGGAGCCACGACACCGGCGATCGTGTCGCGACGATCCGAACGGCGATCGCATGGACCGAGCGCGGACTCGCCGCGGTGGCGTCCGACCCGGCGCTCAGCAACGCGCGCGAGGCGGCCCACGGGGCGCTTTGGCAGGCCTACGAGCAGGCCGTCACGGCGCTTCTCCAGCGGCAGGAGTTTGGTGGTGCACGGCAGCTCCTGCACGAGGCGTTGGACGACTCCGCGCTGCCGGCCGTACGCGCTGCGGGGTTCCGCGGGTTGCTCTCCGGCACCTTCGGCGCCGAGGTCGGTCAGCTCACCGCCCAGGCGATCCTCAACATGCAGGAAGCGCGCGAGTCCGAAGCGCTCGAGTCACTCCGGCACGCCGAGGAGGTGCTGGCCACGATTCCCACCGAGTCCCTGCCCCCGACGCGCCGCGCCGAGCTGGATCAGCGGCTCTGGTGGGGGTACGCGGAACTCGGGAGCCGCCGGCTCGAGGCCGGCGACTATGAGGACGCGCTCGATCCGCTGACCCACGCGCTCCGATTCGACACCATCGGTCCCGACCGCCAGGCTGAGACGCGCGCGGCGGTCGTGCGCGCGCTCGAAGGCATCGCGGCGGTGCGCGCGTTGTCCATCCGACGCCTCTCCGACGCCGGCTGCCGCGACGAAGCGGCGCAGGGCGCCGAGCAACTCCGGATGCTGCTGAGGAACGCCGTCGAGCGCGGCCTCACCGAGGGGGAACTGTGGGCGGCCTACACGCGGATCCAGCGCCTCTGCGAGGAGCTCGGCCTGGAGGAGCCGGCCTGAGTCTCTGAAGGGCCAGCGCTGTTCACGGCTCGACGCTCTTGCGACGAATCTCCGCGAGCAGAGCCTCGGGCACCTGGAAGAACGCCGTCACGACGGCGGGGTCGAAGTGCTTGCCGGCGCAACGCTTGATCTCGGCCTTGGCGGCGTCGAAGGACTGGGCCTTCGAGTACGGGCGGTCGAAGGTTATCGCGTCGAACGCGTCCACCACCATGAAGATCCGGGCGCCGAGCGGGATCTCCTCAGCCTTGAGACCGCGCGGGTAGCCGGTGCCGTCCCACTTCTCGTGGTGGGCGTACACGATCGGCAAGGCGCCGCGCAGGAAGGGGATCTTCTCGACCAGCTGCTTGCCGATCTCCGGATGGCGCCGCATGATCTGCCACTCCTCCGGGGTGAGCGGGCCGGGCTTCAGCAAGATCGCGTCGGGGATACCGATCTTGCCGATGTCGTGGAGCAGCACGCCGTGGGCGAGGTCGGTCATGTCCTTCTCCGGCACGCCGTACGCGCGCGCCGTCGCCAGGGCGTAGCCGTGGACGCGACGCGAATGGGATTCGGTGCCGACGTCGCGCGTGTCAAGCGCCGACCCGAGCGCCTCGAGCGTCGTCCGGTAAGTGTCCTGGAGCTGCCGGTAGGCCTGCTCGAGGTCGTGCGTCGCCTCGACGACCCGGCGCTCGAGGAGCTCATGATACTGGCGGCGTTCGATCAGGAGCTGACGCCTCTCGAAGGCCCGCTCGGCGGCGATCAGGAGCTCGTCCACGTTCACCGGTTTCATGATGAAGTCGTACGCCCCGAGCTTGAGGCTCGCGATCGCGGTCTTCACGTCGGCCGCGCCGGTGAGGACGATGACGGCCGCGTCCGGGTCGACCTGGCGCAAGTGCTGGAGCAGCTCGTACCCCCCCATGACCGGCATCTTGAGGTCGGTGACGGTGAGGGGTGGCCGGGAGGCCCGGAACACCTCGAGCCCCTCCTGCCCGTCGTTGGCGAGCAAGCACTTGTAGTTGGCGCCGAGGAAGATCTGGTGCAGGACCTCGCGGACCTGGCGATCGTCGTCGACGATCAGGATGTCGCGCCGCTCAATCATGTCAACCCACCTTCTCGGCCGGCCCCGCGCCCATGACCTGGTTCTTGCCTGCCCGCTTCGCCCCGTAGAGCGCCTCGTCGGCGGCCCGGAACAGCGCCTCTGACGTCGCGGCTTCGTCGTCCGGAAGACTGGAGACGCCGAAGCTCGCGGTGACGGTCTTACCGTGCGAGAACGGGAAGGTCGCGACGACCTGCCGGATCCGGTCCGCGTAGAGCCGCGCGCCGGTCTTGGAGGTCTCGACCAGCAGGACGGCGAACTCGTCGCCGCCGTAGCGTGAGACGACGTTGATGCCGCGCGAGTGCTTCATGAGGATCTGGCCGATATCGCGCAACGTCTCGTCGCCCACCGCGTGGCCGAACTCGTCGTTGACGGTCTTGAAGCCGTCCAGGTCGAGCACTACGACGGACACCGGGTGGTTGAACCGCCTGAAGCGCGAGATCTCCTCCTCGAGGCGGAGCGAGAAGAAGCGTCTGTTGTAGAGTCCGGTTACCTCGTCCTTGAACGAGGTTTCCTTGAGCTTGGCGTTGGTGGCCTCGAGCTCCCGATACGCCGCGTCGAGCCGCATGGCGAAGGTGTTGATGTCGATCGCCTGCTGCTCGACGGTGCCGAGCATGTTGGTGAAGGACTTCATCAGCGTGCCGACCTCGTCGCTCCGACTTCCGATCTCGGCGAGCTTCGGCTCCTGCGACAGGAACTCCGCCATCCGCGCGAAGGCCCGGCCGAGGTCCCAGATGATGTACGCGCCCCCGATCATGCCCAGCACGGTGAACAGGATGAGGGCCTGGAGCGCGTAGAATCTGGCGACCTGCACTGGGTCCAGCCCGGGCTGCACGTATCGGTGCACCACGTAGGCCAGCACGAGCAGGGGGATCAGCGAAGAAAGAGTGAGTGCCAAAAGGACTTTACGCTTCAAGAGCCGTCCCGCCGACGCCACATCTCCCGAAGGCTCGCCCGGCATATACAGATTATTCTATTGCCGCGACACCCGGTCAATGTCAGAATTTTCAAGGAAATAGCCGATATGGCCGTCGTGGCAGACAAGAAAGTCGATTGTCTGGGGCTCTTTTGTCCCATGCCCATTGTCAAGACGCGTGAGGCCCTCCGGCACATGGCCGCGGGGCAGATTCTCGAAATGACCTCGGACGACCCGGGCTCCGAGGCCGACATGAAGAGCTGGTCAGCCCGTACCGGCAACAATCTCCTGGAGATGGAGAGGAATGGCGCGGTCTTCCGCTTCTTCGTTCGAAAGACCGGGTAGGATTTCCGCTCCGCCGGCGGCCGGCCCGCGCGTCTACCTCGACTATGCGGGCTTCTCGCCCGTCGACCCCCGCGTCGTGGCCATGATGCGGCCTTTTCTGGAAGGTGGCGTTGGCAATCCGAACGCCCAGCACTCCCTCGGACTCGAAGCCCACGCGTCGCTGGACGGGGCCCGAGCCAAGGTGGCGCGCCTGTTCGCGGCGGCTCCGGCCGGCGTGGTCTTCACCGCCAGCGCCACGGAGGCGAACAACCTGGCCATCAAGGGTCTGGCCCAACGCGCCGCCGGCCGGCACGTCGTCACGTCCTCGATCGAGCACATCTCGGTGATCGACTCGTGTCGCGACCTCGAAAAGCGCGGCTGGACTGTCACCTATCTGGGAGTCGACGGCGACGGCCGCGTCGACCCGCAAGCAGTGGCGCGGGCTCTCCGCGAGGACACGGTCCTGGTTTCGGTCATGGCGGCCAACGGCGAGATCGGCACGATTCAGCCGGTCCGGGAGATCGGCCGGGTCACCCGCGGGCGCGGCGTGCCGTTTCACGTCGATGCAGTCGGCGCCGCTGGGCGCGTGCCGCTCCTGGTCGACGCCTGCCAGATCGACCTTCTCACTCTGTCGTCCAATGATCTGTACGGGCCGCCGGGCGCTGGCGCACTGTGGGTGCGGCCGACCGTCAAGCTCGCGCCGCTCACCGTCGGGGGCGGGCAGGAGCAGGGCTACCGCGCGGGAACCGAGAACCTTCCGGCAATCGCCGGTATGGGTGTCGCGGCCGATCTCGCACGCGTTGAGGTCGCGGGCGAGGTGGCGCGACTCGGCGCGTTGCGTGATCTTCTCACTCTGTCGTCCAATGATCTGTACGGGCCGCCGGGCGCCGGCGCCCTCTGGGTGCGACCGACCGTCAGGCTCGCGCCGCTCACCGTCGGTGGCGGGCAGGAGCAGGGCTACCGCGCGGGAACCGAGAATCTTCCGGCAATCGCCGGTATGGGCGTCGCGGCCGATCTCGCGCGCGTCGAGGTTGCGGGCGAGGTGGCGCGACTCGGCGAGTTGCGCGATCACCTGCTGTCGGGGCTCCTCGCACAGATCCCGGGGGCACGCCTGACCGGCGCCCGCGGCGCAGCGCGGCTCCCGCACCACGTGTCCATCGTCGTGCCGGGGGTGAAGGCGGAGAGCGTCCTGATGGAGCTGGACCTGCGCGGCGTCGCCGCCTCGTCGGGCGCCACCTGCACGGCGATGACCGGCGAGCCGTCGTACGTGCTGCGGGCGATCGGCTGCGAGCGCGAGGCCGCCGAAGGCTCGCTCTGCTTCACGCTGGGCCGCTGGACCACCGCGAGCGAGATCGACATCGTGCTCGATGCTGTTCCGGCGGTGGTCGCCCGGCTCCGCCGCCTGGCCCCCCAGTAGGGTGCGCCTCTTCCTCTTCGACATCGACGGCACGCTGGTGTCGGTGCGCGGTGCCGGCCGCGCGGCGTTCGCGCGGGCACTCGAAGAGACCTACGGAACGGCCGGGGCGATCGACCGTTACGACTTCCGCGGCCGGACCGATCTGCGCATCGTCCACGACCTCATGACCGCCGCGGGCGTGGATGCCGGCCGGATCCGGGCGCGGCTCGACGACTGCTTCCAGGCGTACGTGCGCGAGCTCACGCGCCTCATCGGCGATGGCGCGCGGGTGCAGGTGCTGCCCGGAGTTGCCGAGGTCGTCCGGCGGCTCGTCGCGCGGCCGGACGCGCTCGTCGGGCTCCTCACCGGAAACATCGAAGCGGGTGCACGGATCAAGCTCGCGCCGACGGGCCTGTGG
The DNA here is from genome assembly GCA_003221655.1 of Candidatus Rokuibacteriota bacterium. Taxonomy (GTDB): domain Bacteria; phylum Methylomirabilota; class Methylomirabilia; order Rokubacteriales; family CSP1-6; genus AR31. Next base: position 14,879 of record QHSV01000019.1, on the reverse strand, counting down.
CCGCTCTTTCGGGTCGCCGCCTACGGCGGAGACGACGCCGACCGGCGTCGGCTGCCCCCCATCGCGCGCGAGCGGGCGCGCGCCCTCGGCCACGACGTCACGTTCGACCGCATGACGATCATCGGAGACACCCCGCTCGACGTCGAGTGTGCCCGCGGGTGCGGCGCGGTGGCGGTGGCGGTCGCGACCGGCCAGCACCCGGCCGACGAGCTGGTGACGTGTAAACCTGACCTGCTCTTCGGTGACCTCGCCGACGTCGACCGCGTCGTGGCGCTCCTGACCAACGGCGGGCCGTGACGCTGGCACTCCTGGTCGTGTGGCTGCACCTGCTCGGGGTCGTGGTCTGGGTGGGCGGCCTCATGTACCAGGCGCATGTGCTCCTGCCGGCGGCGCGGCGGGGCGCCACCGGGATGTTCGCCGAGGTCCTGCAGCGCGGCCGACCCGTGACGTGGACTGCGATCGCGCTCGTGACGCTGACCGGGTTCTACAACGTGACGCGCCTGGGCCCGCTCGAGCGGGTGATGGACAGCGGCGCGGCGCTGGCCTTGGCCCTCAAGTTCATGCTCGCGCTCGCCGCCATCGCGGTCTCCGGCCAGCGCGACTTCGCCCAGGTACCGCGCCTGGCGCGCGCCCTCGCCGCCGGGGACGATCCTCGCCCGGCGCTCTCGGCAATCGCGTGGATGGACCGGGCCGTGCTGTTGCTGGCGGTCGTGATCGTCTACCTGGGGCTGGCCGTCTCCCGAGTCTGATCAGCGAACGAGCGGGGCGACGCCCAGCTCGCCGGCGAACTCGTCGCACTGGGTGACCAGCACCGGTGCCAATGGAATCCCATCTTTACGCCGCCGATGCTCACTCTCAGTCTCAGGCTCGCCGGCGACGTAGATCCGCTCCTGGCCCTCGGCGCGGGCGCCGACTTGAGCGCTTCGAACATAATGTCAGGCCTTCGCCTTCTCGATCGCCTTCTCCATCGCGAGCGTGGCCGGGTAGTGGCCGAGGCACTTGCCCGCGTCGAGCAGCGCCATGGCGCCGTCGTCACGCTCGACCCCCGGACCATGACGGGCGCATCGGGCATGACGGGCTCCTCAGAGGCCGGTGATCTTGATGCCGGAGTTCTTCAGCTTGTAGCGCCGGTTGATCGTGGCGAGGACCGCGGTGATGCCCTCGAGCGGCCCGGCATTGGAGAGCGCGCCGACGTCGATGGGGCGCAAGCCCATCGAGCGGGCCAGCTCGGCCACGGTCTCCTTGGCTACGGCATCGGCGCCGCACAAGAGAAGATCGCACTCGATCGGGTGATCCGTCTCGGACAGCTCGTGGGCGGCGATGTGGTGGAAGGCGGCGACCACCTTCGCGTCCGGCAGCAGCGCCTGCACCTGCTCCGCCGAGGAGCCGGCCGGCGGCGGCGTGTACAGGCGCGGCCCGCCGAACGTGAGCGGCACGACCGTCGAGATCACGACCTTGCCGCGACTGCCCTCGCGCACCTCGGGGAGCGTCGCCTCGAGCCCTTGCGCCGGCAGCGCGACGACGATCACCGTCCCGAGGCGCGCCGCCTCGGCGTTCGATTCGCCGATGATCGGCACCTTGTGGGTGTGCTCGCGCAGCTCGGTCGCTTTCGTCTTCGCCCGCTCCCGATCGCGCGAGCCGATGATGATCGAGTGGCCGACGAGCGCCCATCGCGACGCCAGTCCCGCGCCTTCCTTTCCCGTGCCGCCGAGGATCGCGATGTTCAAGGGCCGCCGTCCTACCGGAAGAGGTCGCGGGCGGGTTCGCGCAGCAACGGCTTCGAGCCTTCCTCGCTCGGTTTCAGCGTGAGCCCGCGCACGATCGCGGCCGGGATGCGGTCGAGCTTGCCCATGACCGGCTCGGCCGCCCCCGCGAGCTCGTCCGCCAGCGCCAGGATCGTCGCCTGCAGCGGGCGGCCGGCGGGATCGCGTTCGCCGAGATAGCTGAGGAGCGGGGCGAATCCGGCGAGACCGATCGCGATGTTCGTGAGCCCCTCGCGCCAGGGGCGGCCGAACGTGTCGGAGATGATCACGAAGACGTCGGCCCCGGTGAGCGCGCGCACGCGATCCCGCACGGCACGGGCCGAGCGGTCGGACTCTACGGGGAGCAGCGCCACGTAGTCTGCGTCGACGTTGGACTGATCGACCCCGGCATTCGCGCAGATCCAACCGTGGTGCGTCTCGGTGATCAGGACGCCCTTGTCCATTCGCACCACGCGTCGCGACTCGCGCAGGATCACCTCGACGAGGTGTGGATCTTTTGAGAGCCCGGCGGCCATGGCCAGGGCGATCGGCGAGGGCTGGACGTCCGCAAGCCTCACGAGCCGGCCTTCACAGGGGCGAGCTGGCTCCGATACGCCTGGTCGACCCTGGAGGCGAGCTGGCGCCAGGTTGACAGGAGGCGGGCGGTTTCGGTGGTGCTGTCCTCGGCCAGCAGCGCGGTCAGATCCTCGGGCGCGTCGATGTCGAGCCCGAGCCCCGGCAGCTCGAGGATGTGGGGGGCGAGGCCGCCCTTCCGCGCCGTCTCGAGGTGGTGCGCGAACGAGGGCTCGCCGAACGTCAGCGTCATCGCGTCGGGCGGTGCCAGCGCGACCCCGTTGGTGCCGAGTCCAGAGCGAGAGGGGACGAACGCCGGCGCGCCTTCGCCCGCGGCGCCCGCCAGTCGCCGGAGCTCCTCCGCCGTCACGCGCGGCACGTCCCCGGGCACTGTGAGGAAAACGCGCGCGCCCCGACGAGCCGCCTCGGCTTGCGCCAGGGCTACGGCGGCGGTGTGGCCCCGATTCTCCGCCTCGATGACCGGCTCGGCGCCCAGACCCCGTGCGATCGCCGCGACCGCCGGCTCGCGCGTGACAACCCAGACGCGGTCGAGCTCCGCCGCCGCGAGCGCGCGCAGCACGTCGCGCAACATCGCGCGCGCCAACTGGTCACGCTCGGCGAGCGTGAGGATGCTCGCGAGACGCTGCTTGGCATCGCTCAGGTCCTTGATCGGCACGGCGGCGACGATCATCACTCTCTAGTCGCGCGCTCGACCGGCGGGGCGATCTCCATCTTGCTCGCCTCCCACGCGAGGGCCCTGGCCTCCGGCCGTGCTGCGGCTCGCACCGCCGCCCCCCGACGGCCTGCGGCCCGCATCACGGGGCTCGAGGACCCGTCGGGCGAGCTCGGTCTCGTGGGCGCGGCTTTTCATGACGATGTCGGCCATGTCCGCCTCGACGCCGAGTTCCCCGAGTTCCGCGACACACGCCAGGTCACTCCGGTCGATCAGCAGGTGTCGAAGCCACGGCGCGTACGCCGCCGCGACGCCGAGCGGCGAGATCGGGAGACCCCGAGCGCGCATGAGGGTCGCCGCCGGGCCGCTCACCGCCGCGCCGCCGACGATCGGGCTCACGCCGACCACGGGTGCGGGGGTCGCGCCCAGGGCGTCGGCGATCCCAGGCACGGCGAGGATCGGGCCCACGGACGTCACGGGGTTGGACGGGCACACGACGACCAGGTCGGCGGTCCGGATCGCATCCAGAACGCCCGGCGCGGGCCGTGCCGCGGTTGCACCCTCGTAGTCCACGCCGACGACGTCGATGAGTGCCTTCTCGCGCACGAAGTATTCCTGAAACGTCAGCCGCCCGCCGGGGGTCTGGATCATTGTGCGGACAGGATCGTCGCTCATCGGCAAGATCCGTGCGTCGACACCCAGGCCGGCGGCGAGCCGCGCGGTCACCCCCGAGAGCGGTTGCCCGTCGCGGAGCGCCCTGGTGCGGGTGAGATGCGTCGCCAGGTCGCGGTCGCCGAGGTTGAACCACGTGTCGGCACCATACGCCGCCATTCCGCGCAGGCACTGGAACGTTTCGTCGGCGAGCCCCCACCCGCGATCGACGTCGAGCGTCCCCGCGAGCGCGTACGTCACGGTGTCGAGGTCGGGCGAGACATGGAGCCCCCAGATCTCCGTGTCGTCACCGGTGTTGCCGATGACGGTGAGGTCCCGCTGGGGGACACACGCTGCGAGGCCTCGCAGGAGCTTGGCGGCGCCGGTGCCGCCGGCGAGCGTCACGACGCGCATGTTACTCGCGGGCGGCTTCGCGCAGGGTCCACAGTGCGCTGCCGCCGCGCCAGGCGTAGAGGCCGGCGCCCGGCCGGCCCGCGAGGACCGGCGGCAGCGTGCTCTCCGGCACCGGGATGAAGCCGAAGCGCACCCAGACCCGGTCCAGGCTTTGCGGCCTCGTGAAGAGGGTGACGACACCCGCGGCGGTGGCGTGGTCGAGGGCGGCGGCGACGAGCTGCGAGGCGATCTCCAGAGGCTCGGTCTCGCTGACGACGACGGGCCCGTGGAGCATCACCACCGGGCCGCTCCGCTCGGCGACCACGGCGCCGACCAGCCGCTCACCGCCGGCCCCGGCGGTCGCGGCGCCCCACGAAAAGGCGATGTCGGCGGTGGCGGGCCAGGGAACCGCGGCAAAGTCGAAGAGCGGCCGGGCCATCGCGGCATCCGGCAGGGGACGGTATCCGATACCCTGCCAGACCCGCGGAACGGTCGCGGAAGCGAGTGAGGGAACCGGAGCGGTGGCGGGCCGCGCGCCCCCCGCGCGACTTCCAGTCCTACTTCTTGCCAAGCACCGCGTCCTTCAGGCTCTTCGCGAGGCGGAACTTGCACACGCGCTTGGCCGGGATCTTGATGGGCTCGCCGGTCTGCGGATTCCGACCCATCCGCGCCTTGCGGTTCGCGAGCACCAGCTTCCCGAAGCCCGGCAGGAGGAACACACCGCTCTTCTTCGCTTCCTTGGAGGCGAGCATGAGCGTCTCGTCGAGGATGCCCTCGATCTGCTTCCGGGTGAGGCTGGTCTTCTCCGCAAGGTACGCGACGGTCGAGGACTTCGTCATCGTCTTCGCCACAGGTGACCTCCTGTCGATCGGGGATGGTGGTTGAACGCGAGCTGCATTATTAGCACAGGCCGCCCGGCGCGGCTACCCGCGCGTGTAGCGGAATTCTCCCGAAGCGATCAATCGGCGATACGAGCCGAAGCGCGCCTCGGCGTCCTCGATTTTATCCAGGGGGGATTCGGGATCTTCACCATCGTTATAGGTGTGAACGAGGCCGTAGAGCGTGTCGCGCTGAGCCGGCACCCGGCCGGCATCGCGGATGAGGCGGTGCAGCTCGGTCGGCCCCACGAGCTGGCCGTACTGCGCGCCGGCCGATGTGGAGATCGACTCGTTGATCAGCGTGCCGCCCAGGTCGTTGGCGCCCGCCGACAGGAGCAGCTGCGCCAGCTTCGGCCCCTCCTTGACCCAGGAGGCCTGGATGTTCCGGAAGGTCGGACCGAGCATCAGGCGCGCCAGCGCGTGCATCTTCACGACCTCGAGCCCGGTGGCGCCCGGCCGGACGCCGGGGACGAGCCCCTTCGCCCACATCGGCGCCTCAGAGTGGATCAGCGAGAGCGGCACGAACTCGGTGAACCCGCCGGTGTCCTTCTGGATCGCGCGGAGCAGGGCCATATGGTGGATCCAGTGCGCCCGCGTCTCCACGTGACCGTACATGATCGTGGAGGTCGTGCGGATCCCGAGCGCGTGCGCGGTCGTGATCACGTCGACCCACTGCTCCACCGTGATCCGGCCGCGCGCGATGACATCGCGGATCGCCTGATCGAGGATCTCCGCCGAGGTGCCCGGAAGCGTCCCGAGGCCGGCGGCCTTGAGCTCCGCGAGGTATTCGCGGATCGGCAGGCCCGAACGGATCGAGCCGTACAGGACCTCCTCGGGTGAGAACGCGTGGATGTGGAGCGCCGGCAGGGCGGTCGTGATCGCGCGGGTGAGATCGATGTAGTAGCGCCCGTCGAGCTTCGGCGGCAGGCCGGCCTGGATGCACACTTCGGTGGCCCCGAGCTCCGACGCCTCGCGGGCGCGGCGCACGACCTCGTCGACGGGCAGGAAGTAGCCCTCCTCTTCGCGATGGTCGCGGCTGAAGGCGCAGAAGGTGCAGTGCTTGATGCAGACGTTCGTGAAGTTGACGTTGCGATTGACGACGTAGGTCACGACGTCGCCGGCCTGCCGCCCGCGCATCTCGTCGGCGACGAGCGTCAGCGCATGAAGGTCGCGGCCCTCGGCGCCCGTGAGCGCGATGCCGTCTTCGACGGACACCTCGTGGCCGTCGAGCGCCCTGGCGAGGATCGGGCGGATATCGCGCGAGACCCAGTCGAGCGACGCGAGGAGGCTACCAGCAGCGCCAGCGTTCATAAGATTCCTTGACGAGACCGCGCTCGTCGATCAGGGTCGCGACGCGCGCGCGAAGGCGCTCGTCCAGGAACTCGGCGCGCGCCGCGAACTCCGGATAGATCGCGAGGCGCTCGCGCAGGACGAAGCCCTGGCCCTCGGTCGCGCGCCGGAGCTCGGGGATCAGCGGCCACGGTTTCTCGGGGTTGATGTGGTCGAGCGTGAGGGGCGAGATCCCGCCCCAGTCGTTGAGTCCGGCCGCCAGCAGGCGCGGATAGGCGCGCGGCGAAAGATTCGGCGGCGCCTGGATGTTCATGTCCGGCCCGAGGACGAGCCGCGCCACGGCGAGGGTCCGGAGCAGGTCGTCGAGGGATGGCTCGGGCGCGTCCCGCATCGGGATCCGCGGCTTGGCGCGGAAGTTCTGGATGATGACCTCCTGGATGTGCCCGTACCTCTCGTGGAGGTCGCGGATCGCGACGAGCGCGTCCACGCGCTCCCGGGCCGTCTCGCCGATGCCGATGAGCAAGCCCGTCGTGAACGGGATGCCGAGCTTCCCGGCGAGCGCGATCGTCCGGATCCGCCGCGCGGGCACCTTGTCCGGCGCACGGTCGTGGGCCATACCGCGCTCGAGGAGCCGGTCCGAGAGAGTCTCGAGCATCAGCCCCATGCTCACGTTGACCTCACGCAGCGCGGCCAGGTCACGCTCGGCCATGACGCCGGGGTTCGCGTGAGGCAGCAGGGGCGATTCCTTCAGAACGGCCTCGCACACGGCGTGCAGGTACGCCAGCGTCGTACGGTGGCCGTGCCGTCGGAGGAACTCGCGATGCGTCGGGAACAGCGCCTCCGGTTTGTCGCCGAGCGAGAAGAGGGCTTCTTTGGCGCCGAGCCGGCCGCCCGCCTGGGCGAGCGCCACGACCTCGTCCGGCGTCATCGTGTGGGCGCCCGGCTCGCCCGGGTCGCGGCGGAACGTGCAGTAGCCGCAGTAGTCGCGGCAGAGGGTCGTCAGGGGCACGAAGATCTTGGCGGAGAAGGTGACGGTGCGGCCACGTCCGCGGTCGCGAAGCTCGCCCGCTCGGGCGAGTAGATCGTCGAGCGCGTGCGCGGGCGTCTCGATGAGCGCGCAGGCATCCTGGTGTGCAATCATTTCCGTCGAGCTCGCGATACTTTTGGTCTGACGTCGTTCGCGAAGCGCTCCATATTCGAGAGGACCGCGCGGAGCTCCTGCACGGTGTGATCGAAGACGAAATGGGAGACGCCGAGCGCCTGGTAGCGCCGGATGTCGGCGGCGACCTCGTCGGCGGTGCCCTGGAACAGGGGCCGGTCGCCGGCGGCGGCCTTGGAGCGCTTACCGCGCACTTCCATCGGCACGCGAACCGTTAGGGTGATCGACCTGGGGTCGCGTCCGGCCCGTCGGGCCCAGCCGTGAATCTCCTTGACCTTGGCCGCGTATTCGTCCGGCACGAGGAGCGCCGGCGGCCGCATGGCGATCGGATGCCAGCCGTCGCCGATGGTGCCGACGCGCCGGAGTGCGGCGCCCGTGTGGCCGCCGATCCAGACCGGGATGGCCGGCCGCTGCACCGGCTTCGGGAGGACGTGAATGTCCCGGACTGTGTAGTACTTGCCCTCGAAGGTGACGGGATCGGTCGTCCAGGCGGCGCGCATCAGCTTGACGTACTCGTCCGTCACGCTCCCGCGGGCCTCGAACGGCGGCGCCCCGAGCGCTTCGAACTCCTCGCGCAGCCAGCCGACACCCGCGCCGAGGATCACGCGTCCTCTCGAGAGGACGTCTGTCGTCGCCAGCATCTTGGCGGCGAGGAGGGGGTTACGGTACGGCACGACGAGGACGCTGACGCCGAGCCGGACGCGGGCCGTCGCGTGGGCGAGGTGACTGAGCAGCACCAGCGGTTCGAGGTAGTCTTGGGCGAGGCCGCCCGGAAACTGCCCGCTCGCCGTGTAGGGGTAGACCGACTTTGCCGAGGAGACCGGCATCACGACGTGGTCGGTGACGAACAGCGAGCTGTAGCGGAGCGCGTCCGCCTTCTCGGCGATCCTGAGGACGACATCGAGCCCGGCGAGCGGGCCGCGACCCGGAAGCGAGAGCCCGAACTCCACGACAGTCCTCCGAGAAAAATCGGATACCTGGAACGCGACGGCCGATATGGTATCACTAAGCGGGATGCATTTCTTCGACGTCGTCGTCATCGGCGCCGGCCACGCCGGCTGCGAGGCCGCGCTGGCCTCCGCGCGCATGGGATGCCGCACGCTGCTGCTCACCATGAATCTCGACGCGATCGGCCAGATGTCCTGCAACCCCGCCGTGGGCGGCACCGCGAAAGGGCATCTGGTCCGCGAGATCGACGCGCTCGGCGGCGAGATGGGGCGCGTCACCGACCGCGCGGCGATCCAGTTCAAGACGCTCAACGCCTCCCGCGGCCCTGCGGTGCGCTCGTCCCGCGCCCAGTGCGACCGTGCCCGGTACCGGTCCGCGATGAAGCAGACGGTGGAGAGTGAGAAGCGCCTGGAGGTCCGGCAGGGCCAGGCGGCGCGCTTCCTGCTCGACGGAGGCCGCGTCACCGGCGTCGAGGATCAGGTCGGCGTGCAGTACCACGCGCGTGCCGTCGTCGTCACGGCCGGGACGTTTCTGCGCGGGCTGATCCACGTGGGACTCGCGCGACAGAGCGCGGGACGGGCGGGCGAGTTCGCCGCGATCGACCTCTCGAGCGCGCTGCGCGATCTCGGGCTCACGCTCGGGCGGCTGAAGACCGGCACCTCGCCGCGTCTCAAGCGCTCGACGATCGAGTACGCGCGGCTCCCGGAGCAGTGGGGCGACGCCGAGCCGTGGCCGTTTCACTGGGCGACCGAGCGTCTCCCGCTCCCGCAGGTCGCGTGCCATCTCACCTACACGACGCCGCAGTCGCACGACATCGTCCGGGCGAACCTCGATCGCTCGCCACTCTACTCCGGGGTCATCGACGCGACGGGCGTTCGGTACTGCCCGTCGATCGAGGACAAAGTCAAGCGCTTCGCCGACCGCGAGCGGCATCAGGTGGTCCTGGAGCCCGACGGGCTCGACACCGAGGAGGTGTACGCGAACGGCATTTCGACGAGCCTGCCGGTGGACGCTCAGGAAGCGCTCGTCCGTTCGATCCCGGGCCTCGAGCGCGCCGAGATCATGCGGCCCGGCTATGCGATCGAATACGACTTCGTCCACCCGACGCAGTTGGCTCCGACGCTCGAGTGCCGTGCGGTGCCGGGTCTCTACCTCGCCGGGCAGATCAACGGCACCACCGGGTACGAGGAAGCCGCGGCGCTCGGACTCTGGGCGGGCGTGAACGCCGCCGGCGCCGTGCTCGGACGCGAGCCGTTTGTCCCCGATCGCTCCGAGTGCTACATGGCGGTCCTCGTGGACGACCTCGTGACCAAGGGGACGCTCGAGCCCTACCGCATGTTCACCTCGCGGGCCGAGTACCGTCTCTTGCTTCGAGAGGACAATGCGGATTTGCGTCTCGCGCCCTACGGCTTCCGGCTGGGTCTGGTCTCGCGCGCGCGCCACGAGGCGGTCGAGCGGCGGGGCGCGCAGGCGGCGGCCGAGATCCGGCGCCTCGAGGGCACGCGCGTGGGCGGCACGCGGCTGCTCCAATTGCTCCGGCGGCCCGAGGTGACCTACGCCGACGTGCGACGGCTCGACCCGGAGGCGGTCGCCGACGCCTTGGTCGCGCGCCAGGTGGAGGTCGCGGCAAAATACGAGGGTTACATCCGCCGCATGCTCGACGACGTGACGCGCTTCAAGCGGCTCGAGGACCGGCTGATCCCCGACGGCCTCGACTATCGCGCGGTGCCCGGTCTCTCGACCGAGATCCGCGAGCGGCTCATCGAGTTGCGGCCGCGCTCCCTGGGTCAGGCCTCGCGCATTCCCGGCGTGACCCCGGCGGCCATCTCGATCCTCACGGTCTGGTGTCACCGGACTCAGCCGGCTCAGGCCGCCCCCTGATGCTCCCGCGGGGACTGCCAACGCGGCGTCACCAGCGCGATCGGAGGCGAGCCCGGTGAGATCGCCGGCGGTGACGCCCGAGGAGTTCCTGAAGAAGCTCTCCGCGTGGGCCCGGGGCACGATGATCGAGAGCCATGGGACGCGGTTCGTCTCGGTGGGGCCGGGACGTGCGGTGACGGAGCTCGACTTCAAGCCTTCGCTCGCGCAGCTCACTGGCCGCTTCCACGCGGGCGCCATCATCGCCTTCGCCGACGAGACCGCCACGTGCGCCGCCATGTGGGAGACGAACCCGTCGGGCGCGCTCCGTCCGGAGCTGTTTCCCCTGACCCTGCAACTGTCGGTGAACCTTCTCCGAAATACGGATCGGGGGACCTTGACAGCCGAGGCCCAGATCGTCCATCGTGGACGTACCACCCTCGTCGTCGAGGTGCTGGTCTTCGACGATCAGCGGCGGCTCATCGCGAAGCTCGCGGCGACTCAACTCGCTCCGGCGGCTCCGCCGGCACAGACGCGCTCTCGCGAAGAGTGAGGGGCGGAACATGCGACTCGCCTCGAAGATATTTCTGACGTCCGCGCTGGTCGTCGTGGTGCTCGCCGTCGTGGGCGTCCTGAGCCTCCGCGCCGTCGGCCGCCTGGCGTCGGTCAACCGCGAGATCACCACGCGCATGGTGCCGGCCATGCGCTTGGCCGCATCAACACGCGACGCGATGCCGATGCTGGTGCGGCTGGAGGCGCGGTTCCTGGTGCTCCACGATCCGCGCTTCATGTCGGCGTGGAACGAGCGCGGTGACCGGTTCCGCGGAAGCCTGGACCGCCTGCGGGAGTACGCAACCAGCCTCGAGGAAGCGCGACTCCTCGACGAAGCCACCGAGGGCTTCGAGCGCTACCGCGGGACGGTGGGCCAGATCCAGGCGCTCGTGGGCCGCGGCGAGCGGAGGCGGGCGCTGGCGCTTTCGGAGGGCGCTGCGCGGGCGTTGGCCGATCGCGTCGAGGCGACCCTCGAGGCGTTGACCGAGTCGATGCACGCGGATGTCCTGAGGGCGCAGGCCGAGGTCGCGCGTCTTGAGGCCCGCACCTGGTCGGGTGTGCTGGTGGCGTTTGGGGCCGCGGTCGGCCTGGCGCTGCTCGGGAGCGGGCTCATCGCGTACCGCCTGACGCAGTCGCTCGGGACGCTCTCGGCCGCCACCGCGGCCGTCGCGGCCGGCTCATTCGAGGAGCCGATCACCGTGGAGAGCAAGGACGAAGTCGGCGAGCTCGCGCGCTCGTTCAACGCGATGGCGCGTGAGCTCCGACGGATGGAGGAGACGAAAGAGGAGTTCTTCGCCTCGGTGTCGCACGAGCTGCGGTCGCCGCTCACGTCCATGCGGGAGGGAGCGCACCTCCTTCGCGAGAGAGTCTCGGGTCCGCTCAACGAGAAGCAGCGGCGACTCGTCGAGATCATCGCGGCGGGCTCGGATCGGCTCTTGGGGCTCGTCAATCAAATTCTAGAGGTGTCGCGGCTGCGGGCAGGCGTCCAGCCGATCCAGCGGGTGCGGCTCGATCTCGACAAGGTCATCACGCGCGCCGTCGAGGAGCTCAAGCCGACCGCCGACCAGACGGGCGTGGTCCTGGAGCGGGAGAAGTTGGGCGAGGACTTCTCGCTCCCGGGCGACGAGGAGCGGCTCCTGCAGGTCGTCGTGAACCTTGTCGGCAACGCGATCCGCTTCACCAGGCGGGGTGGGCGCGTGGTCGTGCGCTTGGTGGCCACCGCGCAGGAGCTCGAGATCCAGGTCGAGGACACGGGCATCGGCATCCCTGCCGGCGAGCTGCCGCACGTCTTCGAGCCGTACCGTCAGGCGCACGGCGACCGGGGTGGGACCGGTCTCGGCCTCGCCATCGTGCGCGGCGTCGCACAGGCTCACGGCGGCCGTGTCACCGTCGAGTCGCAGGAGGGGAAGGGGAGTCGCTTCACCGTGCTTCTTCCGCGCTCATGAGACGTGTCGGAGTCGGCCTGCTGGGGGTGCTCCTCGCCGGGTGCGCCGTCGGGCCCTTCGCCGGCCCCTCGACGACCATGCTCGCGAAGGCGGACCGGCTCGCCGCCGAGGGTGAGTACCGGGCGGCCGCCGTCGCCTACGAGGCCTTCCTCGCGCAGTACGCCGACGACGCGAAGGCGCCGCGGGCGCGGGTGAGCCGCGATGCGGTCGCTTCGGTCCTGACGACCCGCGACGAGATCGCCCGCCTCCAGCAGGAGCTCGCGCGCATGCGCGAGGAGCTCGCGAAGCGGGAGGGCGACCTGGCGCGCGTGCGCCAGGAAGCCGAGCGGCTCCGCGCCGATCTCGAACGGCTCAAGCAGATCGACCTCCAGCTGGAGAAGCGCAAGTGAAGCAGAAAGTCCTCGTGATGGACGACGACCCGGCGATCCTCGAGGTGCTGGAGATGCGCCTCTCCACGATGGGCTTCGACGTGACGGCGACGAGCGACCCGCAAACGGCGCTCGAGGCGGTCGAGGCGACGCGCTTCGATCTCGCCCTCTTGGACCTCCGAATGGAGCCGATGGACGGCATGCGGGCCATGGAAGCGCTTCACGAGCGGCAGCCCCGTCTGCCCGTGCTGATCATGACAGCCCACGGGACGATCCAGACCGCGGTGGAAGCGGTGCGGCGCGGCGCCTTCGACTATCTCACCAAGCCCTTCGTACGCGACGAGCTCCGGTCGAAGATCGCGCGGACGCTGGCCACGCGCCGATGGGCGCGCGATCGCGAGCGGCTCCTGACGGTGGGGCAGGCGCTCGCCTCGTCCGGTGTCGTGGCCCGCGTGCTGGATGCGGTGGCCCAGGCAACCGTGGAAGCCACGGACGCGGACCGCTGCGTGGTGTTCCAGCTCGAGCAGGGGCGGCTGGTGCCCATGGCGAGCGCCGGATCACCGCCTCCCTCCTTGGAAAAGCTCGCGGCGGCCGCGACGGCGGCGATGGACAAGGGCGTGCCGATCACCGCGTCGGGCTCTCTCGAGGGCGCGGAGGGCGGCACGATCGTCGCGGCGCCGCTCGTCGTCCAGCGCGGCCTGGCGGGAGCGCTCGTGATCGAGACGGCCGCTCGCATCGAGCCGGTAGAGGACGACCTGGAGATTCTGGCGCTCTTCTCCTCGCAGGCGGCGATCGCCATTCGGAACACGCACGACCTCGAGAGTCTGAAGAGCGGCGCCGTCGCCGCGCTCGGGCGCATGGCGACGCAGGTCGCGCACGAGGTCAAGAATCCCCTGGCGGGCCTGCGGCTCTACGTGCGCCACCTCGAGCAGCGCCTCGCCAAGACGGGCGATGCCGAGGCGCGAGAGCTCGCCGGCAAGATCGCGAGTACGGTCGATCACCTGGCGAGCGTCGTCGCCGAGATCACCGCATTCGGCCGGCCGCCCGAGCTCCATCGCGATACGACGGCGCTCCACCCGTTGCTCGACGAGTGTCTGGAGCTGGCCCGCGCCCGCCGTCCGACCGACGGAGTCGAGATCGTCAGAGCGTACGACCCGGCGTGCCCGGCGGCTCAGCTCGACGAGCGCGAGCTGCGGAAGGCGTTCTTGAACCTGATCCTCAACGCGCTCGAGGCGCTCGAGGGCGCGGGCCGGCTGACCGTCGCCACCGCGTATTCCCCGACGGCCGGGACCGTCACCGTGACCATCGAGGACACCGGTTCGGGCATGACCGAGGAAACACTCTCGCGCGCCTTCGATCTCTTCTTCACCACGAAGCCGGACGGCACCGGGCTCGGGATGTCGATTGCGCGCGCGGTGATCAACCTGCACGCCGGGGAGCTCACGGTGTCGAGTCGCCTGGGTTACGGTACGCGGGTCCAGGCGCGTCTTCCGCTCGAGCCCGCCTCTGACCCGGCGCGCGCCCCGGATGCTCACGCGTGATGCCGGGACAGCGCCGGAGCTTGCACGCCTCGCGACAATGCATCGAGCGCTGCGGACCCGCGGAGCCGGGTCGCCACGGTAGACCGGGCATGTCGGAGCCGGGTCGCATCTGTCTCAGGCCACCCCCGGCCCAAGCCGGCCTCTCGGACCCCGCTACAATAAAGCTCGCGCCGCGGGGCCAGGTCGCATCTGTCTCGGGCCACCCCCGGCTCAAGCCGGCCTCCCGGACTCCGCTACCATGAAACGAAACCATTCCATCCTGGTGGTGGACGACGAGAAGACGATCGCCGACGGGCTCCGTCTGACCCTCGAGAGCGAGGGGTACGGCGTGCGCACGGCCGGGAGCGTGCGGGAGGCGTTGACGGCGGTCCTCCAGGGCGACTCACACGCCGCCGTCGTGGACTTGATGCTACCCGACGGTGACGGCCTGCACCTGACGCGGGAGCTGAAGCGACGCGATCCGGCGATCGAGGTCATCGTCATCACCGCCTACGGCTCCGTGCGCAAGGCGATGGAGGCGACGAAGGGCGCCGGGGCATTTCACGTCCTCGAGAAGCCGTTCGACCCCGACGAGCTCCTGGGCCTCATCGAGAACGCGCTCGAGCACCGAAAGCTTGTCGGCGAGAACGCGGACCTCAAGCGCCGGCTTGTCGAGCAGGTGACCGAGACGGAGATTCTCGGCAGCGCACCAGGCATTCAGCGCGTGCTGGAAACGGTCGCAGCGGTCGCGGACGCCGACGCTAACATTCTCATCGTGGGCGAGAGCGGGACCGGCAAGGAGCTCCTCGCCAACGCGCTGCACGAGCGGA
>QHSV01000413.1 GCA_003221655.1 Candidatus Rokuibacteriota bacterium | reverse complement strand
CGACAAGTATCTGAGCCTCGCCCTCTCGTCCCTCCCGTCGGTCCCGCCGGAGACGGTCAAGGCGGTGCGGGAGGCGTTTCTCAAGATGGCCGATGACCCAGAAGGGGCGCAGGTGCTGGCATCGAGCGCCGCCGTCCTCAAGCAGACCGTGCCCCTTCGCTTCATCGCGTCGAAGGACAGTGACTTCGACAATATGCGGCGGTTCTATCGGACCACGCTGGTGAAGGTCGAGCTGCAGTAGTGAACCTGTCGCTCGGCGGACTCGGGCGGGGCAATCTTTCCCTCACCGTCCGCCTCGTGCTCGGCTCCGGCCTGGCCCTGGCGGCGTGCGGGATTGCGTTGCTCTACACCATCCTCCAGGAAGAGATCGCGGTTCAACGCGCGACACTGAGCGAACAGCTCAGTGAAGAGATGCAATTCGCCCTTCCGGCGATGAGCGGGCCGGCGGTGGTGGGTGACTACTCGGTGATCGAGCAGATGGTGAAGGCCCGCGCCCGGCAACCCGTCATCGCCAAATTCGCGTGGACCGATAACTCCGGGCACCCCGTCGCCGCCCTGGGGCCGGAGATCGGGACTGACGCCCCGCGCTGGTTCATCAACCAGCTCCGTCTTCCCCTCCTGGAACAGTCGCAGGCCGTCGTCGTGGGCGGGGAAAAATACGGCACGGTGTTTCTGCAGCTCAACCCCGCCACGTCCATCAACAAGCTGTGGCGAGGCTTCTGGCTGCGGCTCGGCATCCTTCTGCTGGGGACCGTCCTGTCGCTCGGGGTGACGCTCGTCGTGCTTCGCAGCGGCGTGAGGCCGCTCCGCGCCCTGGCGGCCAGCGCCCACCGTTTCGGCCAGGGCGACTACGCCGTCCGCATTTCCCTCGAAGGGCCGCCCGAAACCGCGCAATGCATCCAGGCGTTCAACAGCATGGCCGAGAATATCGGGTCTCTGTTGGGGTCCCTGCACCGCAGCGAGGAAAAGAACCGACTGCTCGCCATGCAGGTCGAGCAATCGACCGACGCCATCTTCTCCCACGACCAGAGCGGCATCGTCACCTCCTGGAACCGGGGCGCCGCCCGACTCTACGGTTACAGCGCCGCCGAGGCCGTCGGCCGGCCGCTGCGCGAGCTCGACCTGTGGGATCGCCGCAGTGCCCAGGGCGAAAACACCGTGTCTCGCGACGCGAGCGCCATGGCGGCGTCGTTCGAAACGTGCGCCAAGACCAGGTCGGGACAGCTCATCGAAGTGTCGGTGGTGGCCACGCCGTTCCTCGATGACGGAGGTCGCCCGCTGGGGGAGCTCACGATCGTCCGCGACATCAGCGCGCTGAAGCAAAAGGAAGTCGCCGCCGAGGCCGCCAACCGCGCCAAATCCGAGTTCCTGGCCACCATGAGTCACGAGATCCGGACGCCGATGAACGGCGTGATCGGCATGACCTCGCTCCTGCTCGACACCGAGCTGACCCGGGAGCAGCGAGACTACGCCGAGACCGTCCACCGATCGGGCGAGGCGCTGCTGACCATCATCAATGACATCCTCGATTTCTCCAAGATCGAGGCCGGTCGGCTCGAGCTGGAGCCGGTGCCGTTCGCGCTGCGCGAGACACTGGCCAAGACGATCAAGACGCTCGGGCCCCTCGCCCACGCCAAGGAGCTCGAGCTGGCGTACGAGATCCGGCCCGACGTCCCGGACGATCTGGTCGGCGACACGGGACGGCTCGGCCAGGTCCTCCTCAACCTGGTCGGCAACGCGATCAAGTTCACCGAGCAGGGCGAAGTGGCCGTCCGCGTCGACGCCGAGGCCGTGACGCCCGACACCGCTACGCTCCGGGTGGCCGTGCAGGACACGGGCATCGGGATCGCCGCCGACAAGAGGGGGCTCATCTTCGACGCCTTTGCACAAGCGGACGCCTCGACCACGCGTCGGTTCGGTGGGACCGGTCTGGGGCTGGCCATCAGCCGCCGGCTGGTCGAACGGATGGGAGGACGCATCTGGCTCGACAGCGAGCTGGGCAGCGGTAGCACCTTCCACTTCACGGTGTTGCTGGAGCGGGCCCGGGCGCCGGTCCCCAAGCAGGTGGCGGCGCCCTCCCACGCCCTGCACGGGCTTCCCGTCCTGGCCGCCGACGACAACGCCACCAACCGCCGGCTGCTCGAGGCGATGCTCACCGCGTGGGGGGTTGCGCCGACGATCGTGGCCGACGGGCGGTCCGCCCTGGCTGCCCTCGAGCAAGCGCGGGCCGCCGGGCGCACGTTCCACCTGGTACTCCTCGACGCCCGCATGCCGGACGTGGACGGCTTCGCCGTGGCCGAGCGCATCCGGCAAGAGCCGGCGCTGGCCGGCCTGACGGTCATGCTGCTGACGTCGGACGTGATGAACGGCGATCTCGCGCGATGCCGCACACTGGGCATCGCGCGTCACCTGGTCAAGCCCTTCACGCCGTCCGAGCTGCTCGACGCCGTTCTCCTGGCCCTGGGTCAATCGCTCGAGACAACGGCCAGGCCGGCGGCGCCTGCCGACCCCGGCGCCGAGACCTCGTCTCGGCGCCGGCACGTGCTGGTGGCGGAAGACAACCCGGTCAACCAGCGGGTGATCGTGCGCCTGCTGGA
>QHSV01000412.1 GCA_003221655.1 Candidatus Rokuibacteriota bacterium | reverse complement strand
GCGCCGCCGACGATGTCGAGCAGCTCCTTGGTGATCTTCTCCTGGCGCGCCTTGTTGTACTGGATCGTCAGGACGTCGATCATCTCCTTCGCGTTCTTCGTCGCGGCCTCCATCGCCGTCATGCGCGCGCCGTACTCCCCCGCGAGCGACTCCATGAGCGCGCGGAAGACCTGCGTCCGCACGTGCCGCGGCAGCAGCTCGTCGAGGATCGCCTTCGGATTCGGCTCGTAGAGGTAGTCGACCACCGTCGTGTCCGTCTCGCCCTCGGCCGTGCTCGGAATCGGCAGGAGCTGCTCGCGGACCGGGCGCTGGACGGCGACGGACCGGAACTCGTTGTAGACGAGATGGACCTCGTCGACCTCGCCGTCGAGGTACTGCTGCATGAAATAGTCGGCGAGCTCGGCGGCGTGGGTGTAGGCCAGCCGGTCCCAGAAGCCGATCATGTCGCGCTTGATCGTCCACGGCCGCCGCCGGTAGAAGTCGCGCGCCTTGCGCCCGACCACGACCAGCGTGACCTCGGCGGTGTTGGACTGGCGCACGAACTCGAGCGCGCGGCGGATGACATTGGCGTTGAACGCGCCGGCCAGCCCCTTGTCCGCCGTGATGATCACGATCTGGCGGCGCGGCCCTTCCCGCTGCTCGAGGAGCGGATGCTGGGTCTCGTCGCTCCCCGACGCGGCGCTCACCAGATTGCCGAGCAGCTCGCTCATCTTGCCCGCGTAGGGACGCGCCGCGAGGATGCGCTCCTGGGCCCGACGCAGCTTCGCCGCCGCGACGAGCTTCATCGCCCGCGTGATCTTCTGCGTGGACTGGACGGAGCGGATCCGCCGCTGGATGTCACGAAGGGTCGCCATGCGCCGGGGCTCTACGCCGCCTTGATGCCCCTGGCGGCGGCGAACTCCATCTTCGCGTCGGTGACCGCCTTCGTCAGCGTGTCGCGGAGCGCGTCCGAGATCTCCTTCCGGTCACGGATCTCGGTGAGGATCTGCGGGGCGCGCCGCTCGAGCCAGGCGTAGAAGAAGGTCTCGAACTCGCGGACTGCGTCGACCGGCACATCGTCGAGCAACCCTTGCGTGCCGGCGTAGATGATGACGACCTGCTTCTCCACGGGCAACGGCTGATACTGCCCCTGCTTGAGCAGTTCCACCATCCGCTGGCCGCGGGCCAGCTGGGCCTGGGTGGCGCGGTCGAGGTCGGAGCCGAACTGGGCGAACGCCGCCAGCTCGCGGAACTGGGCGAGATCGAGCCGCAGCTTGCCCGCGACCTGGCGCATCGCCCGCACCTGAGCGGAGCCGCCCACCCGCGACACCGAAAGGCCGACGTTCACCGCCGGCCGGACGCCGCCGTAAAAGAGGTCGGCCTCGAGGTAGATCTGCCCGTCCGTGATCGAGATGACGTTGGTCGGAATGTACGCGGACACGTCGCCGAGCTGGGTCTCGATGATCGGCAGCGCCGTGAGCGAGCCGCCGCCGAGCTCGTCGTTGAGCTTCGCCGCGCGCTCCAGCAACCGGGAGTGGAGATAGAAGACGTCGCCGGGATACGCCTCGCGCCCCGGCGGCCGCCGGAGCAGGAGCGAGAGCTGCCGGTACGCGGTCGCGTGCTTCGAAAGATCGTCGTAGATGCAGAGCGCGTGGCCCTTCGCGTCACGGAAATACTCCCCCATCGTGACGCCCGTGTACGGCGCAATGTACTGGAGCGGCGCCGGCTCGGACGCGGAGGCCACGACGATCGTCGTGTACTTCATCGCGCCGGCGTCCTCCAGGATCTTCACCACCTGGGCGATTGTCGAGAGCTTCTGGCCGATCGCCACGTAGAAGCAGAACACGTCCTGACCCTTCTGGTTGATGATCGTGTCGACGCCGATCGCGGTCTTGCCCGTCCCGCGATCGCCGATGATGAGCTCGCGCTGGCCGCGTCCGATCGGGATCATCGCGTCGATCGCCTTGATCCCCGTCTGCAGCGGCTCCTTCACCGATCGGCGATCGACGACGCCCGGGGCGTAGCGCTCGATGGGCCGAGACTCTTTGGCGTTGATGGGGCCCTTGCCGTCCACCGGCTGACCCAGGGCGTTCACCACGCGACCGACGAGCGCCTCGCCGACGGGGACCTGGGCGATGCGGTTGGTCCGCTTGACGATGTCGCCCTCCTTGATGAGCTTGTCGTCGCCGAGGAGCACCGCGCCGACCTGGTCCTGCTCGAGGTTCAGGACCATGCCCACGACGTCGCCGGGGAACGCGAGCAACTCGCCCGCCATCGCCTTCTCGAGCCCGTGGACGCGTGCGATGCCGTCGCCGACCTCGATGACGCGCCCGACCTCCTGGAGGTCGACCTCAGACTCGTAGCCCGCCAGCTGGCGCTTGATGATTTCGCTGATCTCTCCGGCCTTGAGCATCGCTTTCTCCTGTCCGCGACCCCTGCGGTCCCCTACCCCTGCGCGAGGCGTTGGTGCAGCCGCGCCAGCTGACCGTCCAGGCTCCCGTCGACGAGCAAGCTGCCGACCTCCGCCACGAAGCCGCCGAGCAGTTCCCGGTCGGCGACTGCCTCGAGCACTACGTGCTTGCCGCCCAGGGCGCGACTCAGGCGGCCCGCCAGCGCCGAGCGTTCGGCCTCGCTCAGCGGCACCGCGCTGCGCACGCGGCCCCGGACGCGGCCCTCGGCCTCGTCGTGGAGCTCGCGATAGGCGACGACGATCGTCTCCAGATGATCGGTGCGCCCCTGCGCCGCGACCAGGGCGAGAAAGTCCCGGGCGAGCGCCGAGACCCGGAGCCGAGTCGCGATCTCGGTCGCGGCTGTGCGCTTGGCCGAGGACGCCACCCAGGGGCGCGCGAAGAACGCGCGCAGCTCGGGCTCGCGCGCGAACTGCTCCGCCACGGCATCGAGCTCGTGCGCGATAACATCTACCTGGTTGCGCTCTCGGGCGAGCTCGAAGAGCGCCTTTGCGTAGGAACGGCCGACGGCGGGCGAGGCCTTCACCTAGTTGCCGACCTGCGCGATCGCGTCGGCGACGATGCGTCGATGATCTGCGTCGCGCAGGCTCCGGCGCACGAGCTTCTCGGCGACCGCGGTCGCCAGGTCGGCGACCTCGCGCCGGAGTTCCTCGCGCGCCCGCCGCACGTCGGCGTCCATCTGCGCCTTCGCCGTCTCCACGAGTCGCTGTGATTCGGCACGGGCCGCGTCGACGAGGCGCCTCTGCTCGTCGGCCGCGTCCTTCAGCGCCTGGGCCCGGATCGCCGCGGCCTCGGCGTGCGCCGTGCGGAGCCGCACCTCGTTCTCCTCCTGCTGGCGCGCCGCTACCGCGCGCGCCGCCTGCGCCTCGTCGAGCGACGTCTGGATCGCCTGGGTCCGCTCCTCCATCTTCGCGAGAAACGGCTTGTAGAGCAGGCGCTGGAGGATAAATAACAAAATGAGGAAATTAACGCCCTGGACGATCAGCGACTTGTCGAGACTGATGAGGCCGCCCTCGTGCCCGCCTTCACTGGCCGCGCTCGCGACAACCGGCGCCAGCAGCACCAAAGGGACGACGATGCGCGCGACGGTGCCGACCCATTCTCGCTCACGCTGACACATTTCGGAGGTCTCCTCGATCTCGAGATGCCCGACGACGGTTTGTGAAACCTATCGCGCAACCGCGCCCGGTGTCAATCGTCCGCGCGCTCAGTCGGGCGCGGTCCGCGCGATGACCCCACCCCCGACCACGACGTCGCCGCTGTAGAAGACCACGGACTGGCCCGGGCTAACGGCGCGCTGCGGGGCGTCGAAGATGACCTCCGCCCGGTCGCCGTC
>QHSV01000018.1 GCA_003221655.1 Candidatus Rokuibacteriota bacterium | reverse complement strand
CTCAAGGAGGTCGCGTCCAAGACCTCGGACATCGCGGGCGACGGCACCACCACCGCGACCGTGCTGGCGCAGGCGATCTTCCGCGAGGGCCTCCGCAACGTCACCGCGGGCGCCAACCCGATGGGCCTCAAGCGCGGCATCGAGGCGGCCGTGGAGGCCGTGACCGACGAGCTGAAGAAGCTCTCGAAGTCCACCAAGGACAAGAAGGAGATCGCCCAGGTCGCAACGATCGCCTCGAACAACGACAAGACGATCGGCAGTCTGATCGCCGAGGCGATGGAGAAGGTCGGCAAGGACGGCGTCATCACGGTCGAGGAGTCGAAGTCGGCGGACACGGTGCTGGACGTGGTCGAGGGCATGCAGTTCGACCGCGGCTACCTCTCGCCCTACTTCGTCACCGACCCCGAGCGCATGGAAGTCGTGCTGGAAGACGCGATCGTGCTGATCCACGAGAAGAAGATCAGCGTGATGAAGGACATGCTCCCGCTGCTCGAGCAGGTGGCGCGCTCCGGCAAGCCGTTCCTGATCATCGCCGAGGACATCGAGGGCGAGGCGCTGGCCACGCTCGTGGTCAACAAGCTGCGCGGTACGCTGCACACGGCCGCGGTGAAGGCGCCGGGCTTCGGCGATCGTCGCAAAGCCATGCTCGAGGACATCGCGATCCTGACCGGCGGCAAGGCCATCACCGAAGATCTCGGCATCAAGCTGGAGAACATCAAGCTCGAGGACCTGGGACGCGCCAAGAAAGTGGTCATCGACAAGGACAACACGACCCTGGTCGAGGGCGGCGGCAAGCCGAAAGAGATCGAGGGCCGCATCAAGCAGATCCGGGCCCAGATCGAGGAGACGACCTCCGACTACGACCGCGAGAAGCTGCAGGAGCGGCTGGCGAAGCTGGCCGGCGGCGTGGCGGTGATCAAGGTCGGGGCGGCCACCGAGACGGCGATGAAGGAGAAGAAGGCGCGCGTCGAGGACGCGCTCAACGCGACCCGCGCGGCTGTCGAGGAGGGCATCGTGCCCGGCGGCGGCGTGGCGCTGCTCCGCGCGTCCAAGGCCATCGACCGGGTGAAAGCCGAGGGCGACGAGAAGGTCGGCGCCATGATCGTCAAGCGGGCGCTCGAGGAGCCCATCCGCCAGATCGTCGAGAACGCGGGCGCCGAGGGCAGCGTGATCGTCGAGAAGGTGAAGAGCGAGACGGTCCCGAACCGTGGGTACGACGCCGAGACCATGGAGTATGTCGACATGGTGCAGGCCGGCATCATCGACCCGACCAAGGTCGAGCGGGTCGCGCTACAGAACGCGGCGTCGATCGCGTCGCTGCTGCTCACGACCGAAGCGCTGATCACCGATATCCCGGAGGACAAGCCGGCGGCCGCGCCGGCCATGCCGCACGGCGACATGTACTAAGGACGTAAGGGGGGCCGACCCCCCTCACACTCCCCCGGCACTCAACGGAGGGAGGCTGAGCGGTTGGAGTCCGCGCGATGCGCGGACCACGGCCCGGGCCGGAAACGGTCCGGGCCGTATCTTTTTGTCGGCGTTGACCTTGCACCGTACGTGGATGTTTGATACGGTTAGGCGCTTAACTCAAGTCTGCAGGGGAGGTGAGTGAGAACTGCGACCGTATGAAGTCCTCGTGATCGTCGATCCGCGTCCGACCGATGAGGAAGTCACCGCGCTGCTCGAGCAGCTCGGCGAGCAACTCAAAACGCTCGGCGCCGAGGTCACCAAAGTCGACAACTGGGGAAAGCGCCGGCTCGCGTACGACATCCGCAAGCAGCGGGAAGGCACGTACGCGATCTTCGAGGTTTCTGCCGAGCCCTCCATGGTGAAGGAATTCGAGCGCCAGGTGCGCCTCAACGAGAACGTGCTGCGCTTCGTCAGCACGCGGGCTCCAATCCGCAGGAAGGCTCGGCCGGCGAAAACTCAGGAGGTGGTCGAGGAGGTCAGTTGATGGCGAGCCTCAACAAGGTGTTCCTGATCGGCAACCTGACCAAGCCCCCGGAGCTCCGTTACACGCCCAGCGGAACTGCCGTCGCTGATTTGCGGCTGGCGGTCAATCGTAACTACACGACACAAGGGGGCGAGAAACGGGAGGAAACCTGTTTCCTCACGGTCGTGGTGTGGGGAAAGCAAGCGGAGAGCTGCGGCGAATACCTCGACAAAGGCAGTCCCATCCTCGTCGAAGGCCGGCTGCAGACGCGCGAGTGGGAATCGAAGGACGGCGGCAAACGAACCGTCATCGAGGTTGTGGCTGAGCGCGTGCAGTTCATGGGGCGCGCCCGGGCTGCCGCCCCGGCGACCGTACCGGCGGCCGAGCCCTTCGCCGAAGAAGCCGGTTCCGGCAGCGACGACGTTCCGTTCTAGCGGCCACGGATCTAGCGCAATGAGAGGAGGGAGCGAGCCATTCCCCCAACAACCCAAAAGCCCGTCAAGCGCCGGCGGTTCGGTCGGCGGAAGGTCTGCAAGTTCTGCGTCGACAAGGTCGATCTCGTCGACTTCAAGGACGTACGCCGCCTGAGGAGCTTCGTCAGCGAACGCGGCAAGATCATACCCCGGCGCATCTCCGGCAGTTGTGCGCGCCACCAGCGCCAGCTGACGCACGCGATCAAGCAGGCGCGCACGGTGGCCCTGCTGCCGTACCTCGCCGCGGACTAGAGCCAGCCATGAAGGTCATTCTCCTGGACGACGTCACGAAAGTCGGGCGCCGCGGCGAAGTGCGTGAGGTTTCCGACGGCTACGCGCGGAACTTCCTGATCCCCAAAAAGCTCGCGCTGTCCGCCACCGCCGGCAATCTCAAGAATCTCGAGCACATCAAGCAGCAGCAGGAGGCGAAGGCCGACCGCGTGAAGGCGGGCGCCGAGTCTCTGCGTGCGCAGATCGAGGCGCTCGCCTACGAGGAGCGCCGGCAGGCCTCCGAGGAGGGCAAGCTGTTCGGCTCGGTCACCTCGCAGGACATCGCGGACTTCCTCGCCGCGCGCGGCATCAAGATGGATCGCAAGCGCATCACGCTCGAGGAGCCCATCAAGGCGCTCGGAGAATTCTTGGTCTCCATGCGTCTGCACGACGACGTCACGGCGCACCTCAAGGTCAACGTCGTCCGCGAATAGCGGGCGTCGACGGCATGGTCGGCGAGGTCCCGTCCAGGATCCCCCCCCACAACCTGGACGCTGAACGCGCGGTGCTGGGCGCCGTCCTCCTGGAGGGCCGGGAGACCCTGCCGCGCGTGATCGAGGTGCTCCGCCCCTCGGACTTCTACACCGAGGCCCATCGCGCGATCTACCAGGCGATGCTGGCCCTGTTCGACCGAGGCGAGCCGGTGGACGTACTGACGCTGACCGAAGAGCTCCGGCGGAGCGACCAGCTCCAGTTCGTCGGCGGGCCCGCGTCGCTGGCCCTTCTCGTCGAACAGGCGTCCATCGCCGCGTACCTCAGCTCGTACACGGCGATCGTCCGGGACATGGCGGTCCTGCGCGAGCTGATCCAGACCTCCAGCCAGATCATCGCGCAGGCGTTCGACGCCAAGGAAGACGTGCAGACGCTGGTGGACGACGCCGAGCGGAAGATCTTCGGCCTCGCCGAGCGTCGTCTCGAGGGCAGCGCGCTGCCGATCGGCAAGATCCTGAGAAACACCTTCGAGTACATCGAGCGTCTGTACGAGCGGAAAGAGCACGTCACCGGCGTCGCGACCGGCTTCGAGAAGCTCGATCTCATGACGTCCGGATTTCAACCCTCCGACTTCGTCATCATCGCGGGACGACCGTCGACCGGCAAGACGGCCTTCGCCCTCAACATCGCGCAGCACGCCGGCATCACGCTGCGAGGCAACGTGCTCGTTCTCAGCCTCGAGATGTCGGCCCAACAACTGGTGCAGCGCATGCTGTGCTCGGAGGCCAAGGTCGACTCACAGTCGGTCCGTACCGGCTTGCTGCATGCGTCGGACTGGACCCGGCTCACGGCCGCGGCGGGCCGACTCAGCGAGGCGCCGATCTTCATCGACGACAGCCCCAACCTCACGGTGCTCGAGGCGCGAGCCAAGGCGCGCCGCATGAAGGCCGAGCACAGCCTCCAGCTCGTGGTCATCGACTATCTGCAACTCATGCGCGGACGCGCTCACATGGACAACCGGCAGCAGGAGATCGCCGAGATCTCGCGCTCGCTGAAGTCGCTCGCCAAAGAGCTCAATGTCCCGGTGGTCGCGCTTTCACAGCTCTCTCGCGCGGTCGAGACCCGCGAGCAGCGCCGGCCCCAGCTATCCGACCTTCGCGAATCGGGTGCGCTCGAACAAGATAGCGACCTCATCCTGTTCCTGTACCGGCCGTCGATGTATCGCGACGACCTGCCCATGGAGAAGACGAACATCGCCGAGGTCATCGTCGGCAAGCAGCGCAACGGGCCGACCGGCTCCGTCGAGGTCGTCTTCCTTCCCCAGTACGCCCGCTTCGAGAACATCGCGGAGCAACACCGGCAACCGCAGCCGTTTTAGGCCCGCGGCTGCGCGGCCCGTCGTATCATGGGCCCCGTGCGGCTGAGCCAGCTGAAGCGTCGCTTCGTCGGAATCCCGCTTGCCACCGCCCAGTCACGTCACGAGCGACTCGGAAAGGCCACGGCGCTCGCGGTCTTCGCCTCCGACGCGCTGTCCTCCGTCGCGTACGCGACTGAAGAGATCCTGCTCGTCCTGATTTTGGCCGGCACGGTTGCGCTGAGCTACTCGATCCCGATCGGCATCGCGATCGCTGTGTTGATCGCTATCGTCGTGAGCTCGTATCGCCAGACGATCCGCGCGTACCCGCAAGGGGGCGGCGCGTACATCGTCAGCAAAGACAACCTCGGCGTGCCCGCCGGCCTCGTCGCGGGCGCGGCCCTCCTGATCGATTACGTGCTGACCGTGGCGGTGAGCGTGGCGGCCGGCGTTGCCGCCCTCACCTCGGCCGTCCCGACACTGTTCCCGTACCGTCCGGGTCTCTGCGTGGTCGCGGTCGTCGGCATCGCCCTCGCGAACCTTCGGGGCATCCGCGAGTCGGGTCAGCTCTTCGCCGCGCCGACGTACCTGTTCATCGCCAGCCTCGGCGGCCTGATCGTCTACGGAGGCCTCGGCGCCTTGTTCGACTTCCTCCCGGAGGCCCCCTATCAGCGGCATCCGCCCGGCCTCGAGGGTGTCGGGCTCATCCTGTTCCTCCGCGCGTTTTCCTCGGGCTGCACCGCGCTCACCGGCGTCGAGGCGGTCTCCGACGGGGTGCCGGCGTTTAAGCCGCCGGAGGCGCACAACGCGCGGGTCGTGCTGACGTGGCTCGGCGTGATCCTGATCACGCTGTTCCTGGGTATCACGTTCCTCGCGTACGACTTCGGCATCACACCGCGCCCGGAGGAGACGGTAATCTCGCAGCTCGCCCGCCACATCTTCGGCGGCGGGTTCCTCTATTACGAGCTCCAGGCGGTCACGATGCTGATCCTCCTGCTGGCCGCCAACACCTCGTTCGCCGACTTCCCGCGGTTGTCATTCTTCCTCGCACGCGACCGCTTCATCCCCCGCCAGTTCGCGACGCAGGGCGACCGACTCGTGTTCTCCAACGGGATCCTGATCCTCAGCGGGCTCGCGGCCCTGCTGCTGGTCATCTTCGGCGGCGACACCCACGCGCTGATCCCGCTCTACGCGGTCGGCGTCTTTCTCTCGTTCACGCTCTCACAGGCGAGCATGGTGCGCCGCTGGCTCCGCCTCAAAGAGGAGGGGTGGTGGTGGCGCTGGTGGTTCAACGCGCTCGGAGCGATCGTGACCGGCCTGGTGATGATCACGATCGCCGCGACGAAGTTCACGCACGGGGCGTGGATCGTCGTCCTGCTGATCCCGACGCTGGTCGGAGTGTTCGTGCTCGTGCACCGCCACTATGAGGAAGTGGCGGTGCAGCTATCGCTCGACGGCCTCGGGCCGCCGGCGCCGATGACCAACACGGTCCTGGTCCTGGTCGGCGACATCCACCGCGGCGTGGTCAAGGCGATCCAGTACGCACAGACGCTCTCGCCCAACGCAAAGGCCGTCTACGTGGAGACCGATCCCGAGCGAACCCGCCGACTCGAGGAGAAGTGGGGCAAGTACGGGATGGGCGCGCCGCTGATCGTGCTGAGCTCGCCCTACCGATCGCTGCTCGGGCCGCTCACCGAATACATCGACCACCTGCAGGGGCAAGGGGAGAACCACGTGGTCACCATCGTGCTGCCGGAGTTCATCCCGGCCCGCTGGTGGCAGCTCGGGCTGCACAATCAGACCGCCCTCCTCATCAAGGGCGCGATGCTCTTCAGGAAGAACGTGATCGTCACCGACGTTCCGTACCACCTCCGGCACTGAGCCCGGGACCGCGCCATCCCACGCGGAGCTCAGAGCGGGATGCGCGACGCCCTGGCTCGACGGCCTCGACCTCCACCGTCGGCGCGGCACCCCGAACCGCCGCGACGAAATCGGCGGGCGAGCGCGAACGAAGCCCGACGAAGTCGAAGTAATCAGTGTGTGGGTGGAAGAGCACGAGCCGGCGAGAACGGATGGCCGTACCAGGGGTCGAGCGACTCTCTGGTACACTCGGTAGCCGCGTGGTCACCCGATGAACATCGTTCTCACTCCGGACGGCCCGCTGGACGCCCGCGCAACACTCGCGCGCTATCACCTCTGGGGAGAGGATCCCACGAACCAGGTCACGAATGACGCCGTCCGGCGCGTGCTGCGACTCGGCCGACGGTTCGTGCCGTACGAGGCGCGATGGAGCGGCCCCGTGGACGACACCCGGATCGCGATTCGCATTCCGGGCGGCGGCGCTTCCGCCGTCGGTGCGGCCGCCGCCGCGGAGGTGCGCCGCCTCTTCGGCCTCGACCTCGACCTCGTCGGGTTCTACCGGATGGCGAAGGCCGATCCCGCGCTCGCGTCGCTCGTGGAGCCGCTCTACGGGCTCCGCCCGACCCTCGCGCCGACGCCGTTCGAGATGCTCGTCGGGTCGATCACGGCCCAGCAGATAAACCTCACGTTCGCCTTCGCCTGCCGCGCGCGTCTCGTGCGCCGGTACGGAACGCCCGTGCGGCTCGGTCGGGAGACGGTGTGGGCGTTCCCCGACGCCGCGCGGATCGCGGGGGCGCGCCTGCGCGATTTGCGGGCACTCAAGTACTCGACGCGCAAGGCCGAATACATCCGTGGCCTTGCCCACGCCGTCGTCTCCGGCACCCTGGATCTCGAAGCGGTCTGCTCGGCACCCACGCCGACGGTGATCGAGCGGCTCACGGTACTCCGCGGGCTCGGCCGATGGACTGCGGATTGGTTCCTCGCCCGCTGTCTCGGCCGTGGCGACGTCTGCCCGGCCGGCGACCTCGCCGTCCGCAAGGCCTTCGACCATTACTATGGCCGCGGGAGGACGCTGAGCGAGAAGGCGATCCGCCGCCGCGCAGGCGCGTGGGGCCAGTACCAGAACCTCGCCGTGCACTATCTCCTTGCTGGGATGCGCTTGAAGCAGCCAGCGATCGGAGGCGGCACGTGAAGAAGGGCTTTGGTCTCAAGATCCTCGGCCAACCCGACCCGGGTGTTCCCAAGGACGTGCACCTCGTCGGCCGATACGCACTCGGTGTGGACTGGGCCGACGGCCATGGGTCCATCTATCCCTTCGACCGGCTCCGGCGCGACTGCGTGTGCGGAGGGTGCGGCGCGCTCGAGACGCTCGCAGCCGAGATGGCGTGGCCCGAAGAGATCAAGCGAACGGACGAAGGGCTGCGCGTGACCTGGGTCGACCGGCACGCGAGCCTATACCCCTATCCGGACCTGCGCGCGCTGTGCCGCTGCGCCGGTTGCACCGGCGGCCACTGATGAAGGACGTGCGAGCCGCAGGGCCGGCCGGGGGCTGGGGCCCCCAGGGCCGAGGCGAGCGAAAGATGAAGGACGTGCGAGCCGCAGGGCCGGCCGGGGGCTGGGGCCCCCAGGGCCGAGGCGAGCCCATGAACGAAGAAGGGCGGAAGCGGTGGGTCCTCGTCGGGATCATGCTGTCCATCTTTCTGGCCGCGATCGAGTCGACGGTCGTCGCGACCGCGATGCCGACAGTCGTGGCGAGCCTCGGCGGCATCCGGATCTATTCGTGGGTCTTCTCGGGTTTTCTGCTCACGCAGACGGTGACGATGCCGCTCTGGGGGCGGTTCTCTGACCTCTACGGCCGCCGGTCGATCTATCTGGCCGGGCTCGCGACCTTCCTGGCGGGCTCGGCGCTGTCGGGCGCGGCCCAGGACATGGCGCAACTCGTCGTGTTCCGCATGGTGCAGGGAGCGGGTGCCGGGGCGCTGATGACGCTCGGGTACACGATCATCGCCGAGCTGTTCGGCTTGGAGCGACGGGCCAAGATGCAGGGGTACATTTCGGGCATCTGGGGTCTCGCCTCGCTCATCGGCCCCTGGGTCGGTGGGGTGCTCACCGACCACGTCTCCTGGCGCTGGGTCTTCTACATCAATCTGCCCTTTGGGGCGATCGCGATGGCGGTGATCGCGACCGCGCTCACCGTCGTCGAGCGACCCGCCCGGCGGCCCATCGTGGATTGGGCCGGCGTGGCGCTCTTCGCCGCCGGCGTCTCCGTGGTCCTGCTCGGCATCGTCGAGGCCGGCCGCGCGGGATCCTGGTCGAGGATCGAAGTCATCGCGCTCCTCGCCCTGGGCGCGGCCGTGCTCGTCGCGTTCGTCGCAGTCGAGCGGCGGGCGGTGGAGCCGATCGTCCCGCCTCGCCTCTTCAGGAGCCGGATGGTCGTCGCGGCGGTCCTCACTCGATTCCTCGCCGGCATGGCGATGTTCGGGGCACTCTCCTTCGTTCCGCTGTTTCTCCAATCGGTCACCGGAGCCACCGCGACGGGTGCCGGCTTCGTCCTCACGGCGTTCGTCCTCGGCTGGGTGACGACGTCGGTGTTGAGCGCGCGGCTGGTCCTGCGCGTCGGCTACCGGAGCATCGTACTGGGGGGGATGGCCTGCCTCACGGGGGCGTTCATCCTCTTCGCGCGTTGGACCTCCGCGCTCACGCAGGGCGCGGCCATGAGGGACGTCTTGCTGGCCGGCGTCGGGATGGGGCTGGTCGTCGTGCCGATGCTGATCGCGGTCCAGAGCGCGGTCGCGCGGAGTGACCTCGGCGCGGCCACCTCGATGACGCAATTCTTCATGTCCATCGGCGGGGCGCTGGGGTTGTCGGTGATGGGCGCGGTCATGGCGCAACGGCTCCACGCCGGGCTGCCGATGAGCGAGGCGCTGCACGGCGTCTTCATCGTGGGCTGCGTCGTCTGCCTGGCGGCGCTCGCCTCCGCGTTCCTGGTGCCGCCCGGACGCGCGAAGGATCTCGCCCCCGGGGAAATGCGCGGCGAGCCGACACGTGTGGGAGGATGAGTCATGGCCGGTGACGCGCCGCTACTCGAGCGATTGGCCAAGCTTCCGGCGGTTCCGGCGGCGGTGGCCCTAGAGCTCCTCGAGCGGCTGTCGCAGCCGCAGGCGGACCCGGTGATCGGCCCGCTGTTCAGTGTCGACGAGGAGGGCGCCGCCGCCGTGAATCCACTGGTCCCGGCGGTGCTCAAGCAGTTCGAGGACCGGAAGGAGCTGACGTGCTACGCGGCGCTGATCGAGGGCCTCACCGGGGTCTGGAACGCCGCCGTGCGCGCCGCCGTCGTGGCGCGGCTGCGCGCGTCCGGGCTGCCGCCCGATGATCTGCTCCTGCGGCTCGGGGCGCTGTCGCCCACGCTCGGCTTCGCCGCCGAGAAGCCCGAGTTGGCGCGGGAGTGGCTCGCGGATCCGTTTACGCAGGACGCGCTCCTTGTCCAACAGTGCGTGATCAGGATGTTGTTCGCCCTGCGCGCCATGGCCGACGCCCGCGCCGGCGAGCTGCCGACGTCTCAAAGATAATCGGAGGACCCGACCATGCACATCCACGAACGGAACACGGAGCGGAAGCGGCTGAACGGGCTGATGCTGAAGTCCCCCATGAAGGTGTACGCCGCCTTCGGCGACCTCGGCAAGAAGGTCTTCGCGGACGGCGCCATCTCGAAGAAGCACAAGGAGCTGACGGCGCTCGCGGTCGCCGTGTCGCAGAACTGCTTCGACTGAATCGATCACCGCGTCGAGGAGGTCCTCGACCAGGGCGCGACGGCCGCCGAGATCGCCGAAACGCTCGATATCGGCGTCTTGATGGGCGGGACGCTCGCGGTCAAGTCGGTGCGCCACGCCTTCTCGGTGATCGACGAGCTCAAGGGCAAAGGGGAATGACCATGGCGACGTTTCCTGAGAACTACCGTGACCTGTTCGCGAAAAAGGCGTTCGCCCACGTCGCGACCGTCGGCCGGGACGGCACACCGCAGGTGACCCCCGTCTGGGTGGATTACGATGGCGCGCACGTCCGCTTCAACACTGCCCGGGGGCGGGTGAAGGACAAGAACCTTCAGCGCAATCCGAAGGTCGCGCTTTCGATGCAGGATCCGGACAACCCCTACCGCTACCTCCAGGTCCGGGGACGGGTCGTCGAGATGACGGAGAAGGGCGCCGACGATCACATCGACGCGCTCGCCAAGAAGTACCTGGGCCAGGACCGCTATCCGCAGCGTCGGGCCGGCGAGGTCCGTGTCATCGTCAAGATTCTTCCCGAGAAGATCCAGAGCATGGGATGAGCGCGCCCCCCCGGTTCCGGCGTCCCCTGCCCGCATGATCCAGGTCGAGGGCATCTCGAAGGGCTACGCGGGGCAGGAGATCTTCCGCGAGCTGTCGTGGAGGATTCCCGACCGCGAGCGCATCGGGCTGGTCGGACCGAACGGGGCGGGCAAGACGACGCTCTGCCGGCTCCTGGCCGGTGTCGAAGAGCCGGACGACGGGCGCGTCACTCGACCGCGCGAGTCCACCGTCGGCTACCTCCCGCAGGAAGCTGCAGGCGCGCCCGCGGGCTCGGTGCTCGTCGAGGCGCTCGCCGGCTTCGACGCCGTGTGGCAGGTTGAGCGCGAAATGGAAGTGGTTGCAGCGCAGCTCGCGGCGGTGGCCGGCGGCGCCGGAAGCGACGCGCTGACGGCGCGGTACGGAGATCTCCAGCACCGGTTCGAGGCGCTGGGCGGTTACCGCCTCGAGACCGAGGCGAAGACGATCCTGGGCGGCCTCGGGTTCCGAGAAGCGGATTGTCCGCGCCCGCTCACCGAGTTCTCGGGAGGGTGGCGGATGCGCGCCGCGCTCGCGCGTCTACTGCTCCAGCGCCCCTCGCTTCTCCTCCTGGACGAGCCGACGAACCACCTGGACATCGAGTCTCTCGAGTGGCTCGAGGCGTTTCTCGCCGACTACGAGGGCACGGTCGTCCTCGTGTCGCACGACCGGTATTTCCTGAACCGCATGGTCACTTCGATTGCGGAGCTCGGGCCGTCGGGCCTCACCGTCTATCCCGGCGATTACGACGAATACCTGGTCCAGCGGGAGGCGCGTCGCGAGCTGCTCGAGGCGCAGGCGCGGAATCAGGCCAAGCGCGTCGCCGAGATCGAGCGGTTCATCGAGCGGTTCCGTTACCAGGCGACCAAGGCCCGGCAGGTCCAGAGCCGCATCAAGATGCTCGAGCGCATGGATCGCGTCGAGGTCGAGCGCGAGGCGCGGGTGATCCGCTTCGCCTTTCCGCAGCCGCCGCGAACCGGCCGACGCGTGGCGACGCTCAAGGACGTCCACAAGGCATACGGCGACAACGTCGTGTACGCAGGCGTCGACTTCGAGGTCGAGCGAGGCGCGCGCATCGCCCTCGTCGGCCCGAACGGCGCCGGCAAGTCGACGCTGCTGCGGATGCTAGCGGGGGTGCTGCCCTTCGACCGGGGCGAGCGCACGCTCGGCACCCACGTGGCCGTGCACTACTACGCGCAGCACCAGCTCGAGGCGTTGACGCTGTCGCTGACGATTCTCGAAGAGCTGGGGCGCGCAGCCCCCGAGCTCGGGCAGACACGGCTCCGGACGATCCTGGGCACATTCCTCTTCTCGGGTGACGCCGTGGACAAGAAGATCGCGGTGCTGTCGGGCGGCGAGAAGGCGCGCGTCGCACTGGCGAAGATGCTCGTGCGTCCCGCCGCGTTCCTCTGCATGGACGAGCCGACCAACCACCTCGATCTCGCCTCGCGCGAGGTGCTCGAGCGGGCACTCGCCGCGTTTCCGGGCACGATCGTGTTCATCTCGCACGACCGCTACTTCATCAATCGCATCGCGACCGGAATCGTGGACATCGCGTGCGGGAGCCTGGTCAGCTACCCGGGCAGTTATGCGCGAGCTGCGCAAGAGGCTCGAGGAGGTCGAGCGGCAGATTCACGCGCTCGAGGCGCAGCTCGCCGAGATCGGCACGCGGCTGGGCGATCCGGCCCTCTATGCGGACGGCGAGCGCGTTCGCGCCGCGGCGAACGAGCGCAAGCGTGCCGAGGAGCAGGTGACGTGGCTCATGCGCGAGTGGGAAGCGCTGTCCACCGCGCTCGCAGCCCATGAGTGAGTCCTACGTGCCGGTCGAGCCCGAGGCGCTGCGGCGAGAGCGGGCGAAGGCGCGCGAGCTGCGTCAGAGCCCGTGGTGGAAGCGGCGCATCGCCGACGGCGTGTGCTACTACTGTCGCCGCTCGATCGGGCACCGCGCGCTGACGATGGACCACCTGGTTCCGCTCGGACGCGGCGGCCGCTCGACGCGCGGCAACGTCGTCCCCGCCTGCAAGGCGTGTAACTCGAATAAAAAGTCGCTGGTCCCGGTGGAGTGGCAGGCTTATCTCGATCGGCTCCACGGCTCCCCCGTCGACTAATCCGTATCTGTTTCGCGTGTCTGAATGATTGGACGTTGACGCGTTCCGCCGACGGCGGGTTCAATGGCATCGCTCGCGAGCGCTCGCGTGAATGCCGTGCACCTGAACGAAGGGAGGAACTTCATGAGTCACTGTTCCATCGGGATCCTCGTCCTGCTCGTCGCGTTCTCGTGGCTCGCTCCGTGGCCGGCCGTCGCGGCGCCGCCGTCGCGACCCGGAGAGACGCAGGCGTCGCCGCCGACCGGCGCTCTCGTCAACATCAACACCGCGGACGTCAAGGAGCTGATGAAGCTGGAGGGTGTCGGCCGCCGCGTGGCCGAGAAGATCGTCGAATACCGAGACACCCACGGCCCGTTCAAGAAGCCGGACGAACTTCGCAAGGTCGAAGGCGTCGGCAGCGGGCTCTGGGAGCGCAATCGCGCGCGCATCGTGATCAAGTAGCGTCGGCTAGCAATTTGTGCTTTGGGGCGCGCCGGACCCGGGTGTAGGATTGGGGCAAATCGACCGGAGCGTCACAGCGTTCCAGCAGCGTCCCCGTCGACAATACCGCCGGCGGCTGACGTGGTCGAGCCCCGGGCTGGGAGTCGGCATCCGGTTCTGGGTAGGTGGGAACTGGGCCCGCGTGGCGGCCTTGCCGAGAATAGGAGGTGATCCAGCCGATGTGTAACCCTACGGTGATCTGTGAGGTGGTTGCCTCCTAGGCAGGCTCCACGCTAGCTCCGGGTGGAACGCCTGGGAGTCCAGGCGCCACCGGCCCCGACGGTCCCGCTTCACCAGCGGGGCGGCGCGACGCGCGAGTGAATGAGTCACAACGCGCCGCAGCCACCGTCGGGGCTTTTAATTTTTCCGAGGGGGGCGACCCCCCTCGGACTCCCCCGGCTCTCGACGCCTACTTCCCCGGCTTTCGACGCCTGAGGGACTGACTTCCGGCTAGGCCTTTCGGACGTTGGCGGCCTGCAGACCCTTCGGGCCGCGGGTCACCTCGAACTCCACCCGATCCCCTTCGCTGAGGCTCTTGAAGCCCGAGGCCTGGATGGCGCTGAAGTGGACGAACACGTCCTCGCCGCCTTCCTGCGTGATGAATCCGAAACCCTTTGCATCGTTGAACCACTTCACTGTGCCGCTTGCCATGATGTTCCTCTTCTTTTTCTGTTATGGAGCTTCACGCTCCGGTGATCCCGGCCTCCATGGTCGGGGATGTCAATGCCGCGGGACGGGATGTCCCAAGTGCCGTTCGATCGTGCGCAGCTGCTCGTGTTCCTCGGGCGCCGCGAAGCTCGTGGCGCGGCCGCTCGCCTCCGCGCGCGCGGTTCGTCCGATCCTGTGGATGTAGTCCTCGGCCGTGTGGGGCAAGTCGAAGTTCACCACGTGGGCGATCTCGGGCACGTCGATCCCGCGCGCCGCGATGTCGGTGGCGATCAGCACGCGATAGCGACCGCTCCGGAAGCCGTCGAGCGCCTCGCGGCGCTGCGACATCGAGCGATCTGCGTGCAGGCGCGTCACCCGGTGTCCGGCTGCGCCCACGGCGCGCGCCACGCGATCGGCGCGATGCTTGGTGCGCGTGAAGACGAGCGTCTGACCACGTTCCTCGCCCAGGAGCCGGAGCAGGAGCGGCGTCTTCTCCTGGGTCGCTGCCTTGTAGAGCATCTGCGTGACTTTCGCGACGGGCTTGGCGATCACGCCGGCGTCGATGCGCACGGGACGGACGAGATGCCGGCGAACCAGCGTCTCGACCTCTGTCGGCATCGTCGCCGAAAAGCAGAGGGTCTGCCGGTCGAGTGGCGTCACGCGGAGGATACGCTCGACCTGGGGTGCGAAGCCCATGTCGAGCATACGGTCGGCCTCGTCGAGGACGACGATGCGGAGCGTGCCGAGGCCAAGCGTCCGGCGCTCGAGGTGATCGAAGAGCCGGCCGGGGGTCGCAATAATGACGTCGGGTCTCCTCTGGAGCCCGGCGAGCTGCGGCCCCATCGATTCGCCCCCGATGAGGACGACCGTCTTGACGCCCTGGGCGCGGCCGAGCATGTCGAACGTCTCCGCGGTCTGCAGAGCGAGCTCGCGCGTCGGCGCGAGCACGAGCGCGCGCGGTCCCACGCTGCCGAGCTTCGCGAGCCGCGAGTCCGCCCCGACCAGGAGTTCAATAGTCGGGATCGCGAAGGCGGCGGTCTTGCCGGTGCCCGTCTGGGCGCAGCCGATCAGGTCGCGTCCCTCGAGGATCGGCCCGATCGCCTGGACCTGGATCGGAGTGGGAGTGGAATAGCCTGCGCGCGCGATGGCGTCGCGCATCGCGAGCGTGAGCCGAGGATCCTTGAATGTGCAGAGCATGAAAATGGAGCGCCTTTCGTGTGTGGTCTCTGTGTTGGGCACCCGGGCCCGTTGCCGGGCCCGGGCGGGAGCGAACAGGGTAGTCCATTAGACCTTCCTGACGTTGGCTGCCTGAAGACCCTTCGGACCGCGAGTTACTTCGAACTCGACCCGGTCACCTTCAGCAAGGCTCTTGAAGCCCTGTGCCTGGATGGCGCTGTAGTGGACGAACACGTCCTCGCCGCCCTCCTGTGTTATGAACCCGTAACCCTTCGCATCGTTGAACCACTTCACCTGTCCGTTAGCCATGCCTCGAACCTCTCTTTAGGGGGTCTTCAAGCCCCGTGCTCCCGCCAATCGTGGCGGGGTTGCCTTCCGGAATTGGAAGGCAAACAAAAACGCCGCGCGAACTGGGCCCGCGCGGCGTGTGTCTCAATCTCTCACAATTGTTACCTAACTCCGTGTGTGCCAGAACCGAGCTGCAGGATGACACGCACGGTTCGGCAAGTCAATCGAATTATTGCACGGCGCGGGTGACCGGGCGCGAGCCGTTCTTTGTACCGAGCCAGCCGGGGATCGCCACCGAGAAGCGCCCCGCGGTGCCGCCGGCCACGACCACGTGGATTTCCTCGGTCGACGGAAACTTGGAGATCATGGTCTCGGGCCCCGGCGACTCCCTCGTCCCGAACCTCAAATTTGTGCCTTCTCCGTGGTCCTCGTCGGGCAGCAGCGACCGGTACGGGCGTCGCACGGTCTCGAAGAGATGGCGCTTCAGGTCCTCCTTCGACCATCCGTCGTCGGCGAAGGTGCGGGCGTGCTCGGGGCCCACCACCAGCATCGTGTGAGAGTAGAGCGGAAAGTGCTTGCTGTTCCAGAGGCCGGCCATCGACCAGCCCAGCGATCCGCCGAGCGCGCGCGCCGTCCGGCTCGAATGATCCGAGATTCCGTGCGGTGCCTCGCCGGCGAACAGCGTGACGGTCGACGCTGCGACCGGAAAGCCACGGCCCGCGTGGTAGGGCGGCCACGGACTCGCGTCTTCGTTCTCGGCGATGCAGTAGGTGTAGCGCCCAGGATGGCCGAGCGTGGACATCGAGATCTCGCCCGGCCGTGCGCCGCCGACGTTGATCATCAAGAGGCGGAGCGCGCGGCCGATCGTCGCGTTCGCGCGATAGCCAGGACCGAAGACGCCGAAGGCGCTGTTGAGGCCGATGCGCGTGCGGATGGGGCCATTGACGACGATGAGCGGCGCGGCGAAGTGCGTGGAGGTTGCGACCCCGTGGAGGTTGAACGCGGGATCGCACGCGCACTCGGCGGCGGCGATGACGACCGGCAGGTAGTCGGGCCGGCACCCGGCCAGGACCGCGTTGATCGCGGCTTTCTCGACGGTCAGCCGGCCGTAGTTCGGCGGCATCTTGCCGAGCAGCTCGTCGCGCGCCCGCCCGGTGCCGGCGAGCATGTGTTCAACGCGCTCGCGCGTGGGAGGGACGACGGGCAGCCCGTCGGTCACGCCCTTGTCAAACCAGATCTCGAACTCGTCGGCCTTCATCGTGCGGCTCGGCGATGCTATACCCGGACGTCACTTTCCGACAATTCCCTCGCTTTCCGAGAATTCGCCAGGCATGAAGGAGCTCGGTCGCCGATGACCAGACGGACGGTTCCGGAAAGCGGTATGTCATGACGCTGGCTGTCACCAGAGGTGCCATCCTGGGCACGGTCACCAGCCGGTCAATCGAGGAAAGCTCAGCCCTGCGACCCTCCCAAGGAACCCCAAGTCCAATGTGGGGCGCTCCGTCTCCTGGCCTCGGCTTCCTGTCGGAACCCTCTGAAAAAACTCGTG
>QHSV01000411.1 GCA_003221655.1 Candidatus Rokuibacteriota bacterium | reverse complement strand
CCACGATCCGGTTCGCGAGCAGCAGGTCGCGCAGGCGGAACGGCGTGAACATGGGCGGTGGCGTCAGCGCCGCAGGCGCCGGGACGCGGCTCTGCCGCTCGGCCTGGGAGGCGAACCAGCGGTCGACCGTGGCCACGAACCTCGGGTCACGGAGCTTCAGGTTGTCGTGAGTCACGCGCAGGCTCCGCGTCAGGAGACTCATGGCGAACTGGATGGGCTCGAGACGGCCGTGGTAGCGCTCGGTCTCTTCGAACCACTCGAGGCTCACCTGCGCGGCGCGCTGCAGCTGCTCAACCTCCGGCCGCCGCGCTTCCTCGTAGGCGGCGAGCGCCTTCTCCACCTCGCCGTGGCGCTGGAGCGCACGCGAGAGCACGATCGCGTCCTCCATCGCGAGCTTCGTGCCCGAGCCGATGGAGAAGTGCGCCGTGTGCGCCGCGTCGCCCACCAGCACGACGTTCCGGTGGTGCCAGCAGCCGTTCCGAACCGTTGGAAAATTGCGCCAGACGGATCGGTTCGTCAGCAGCCGATGACCCTGGAGCTCGCTCGCGAAGAGGCGCTCGCAGAAGGCCAGCGTCTGATCCTCATCCGCCTGGTCGAGGCCGGCACGCCGCCAGGTCGCCTCGGTCGTTTCCAGGATGAACGTGGACATGGAGGCGTCGTAGCGGTAGGCGTGGACGCGCCAGAGGCCGTGCTCGCTCTCCTTGAAAAGGAACGTGAACGCCGGGTACGGAAACGTCGTGCCGAGCCAGACGAACTTGTTGGGCCGCCAGTCGACCTGCGGCCGGAAATGTTCCGCGTAGCGGCTGCGAACGACGCTGTTGACGCCGTCGGCGGCGAGCACGAGATCTGCGTCGGCATGGGCCGCGAGGACGCTCTCCTCCTTCTGGAACTCGAGCCTGACTCCGAGCTCCGCGCAGCGCCTCTGGAGGATGTCGAGCAGGAGCTGGCGCGGTATTCCCGCGAAGCCGTGGCCCGTCGAGGTCAGCACCTCGCCCCGGTAGTGGATGTCGATGTCGTCCCAGTGGGCGAAGTTGCTCGTGATCGCGGCGTAGCTCTCAGGGTCGGCTTCGGCGAAGTGCTCGAGCGTCGCATCCGAGAAGACGACGCCGAACCCGAAGGTGTCGTCGGCCCGGTTCCGCTCGACGACCGTGATGTCGTGGGCGGGGTCCGCCTTTTTCATGAGCAGGCTGAAGTAGAGCCCGGCCGGGCCGCCGCCGATCGAGACGATCCTCATCGGCTCGATTCTAGGCCAGCCGGCGCGCTTTCGGGCGCTGACGCTTTCTGCTTGCAGTCGTTCCGCGATCCGGGTAAACGCATGAAGATATGGTGACCCCGGCGTTCGCGCGCCCGACGTCGTCGCGCCGAACGATGAGTCCGCGGGTCGTGGCGGTGCTCGCAGCGCTGGCGGTCCTCCTCCTCGGAGGGGTAGGGCCGGCGAGCGCCCATGAACCTCTCGAAGACCCTGTTGTGTTGGCCCCTCAGACGACCTTACCGGGGCCGGATACGTCCATCGCGTCGCAAGCCGCCGGCTCCCACGCATCGTCCGCGATGCCCTGGCCGATCCTCATGATGGTCATCGTCGGGTCGGTGGCCCTCGTTCCCCGGCGCGCGCCAAGACTCGTTGTCGCTGCCCTCGCTGTCGTCCTCACGGTGTTCGGTGTGGAGTCCGCGCTGCATTCGGTGCACCACGTGTTCGACAACAACTCAGCCGTCGCGTGCCCGACTGCGTCGATTGCCGCTCACCTCAACGGCACGACGATCGAAGGCCCCACGGTCGAGATTCCCATGCTCCCCGTGGGCGCGACCCTCGCCGCGCCCGATCCCGGTATCTCGCCCCTCAGCCCGTTCGATCCGCCGCACGGACGCGCGCCACCCTCCGCGCTCGTCTAGATCTCCACCGCAACCAACCCACTCGATCCCTGGAGGGTGCCATGACACGGAAGATTCT
Source organism: Candidatus Rokuibacteriota bacterium (assembly GCA_003221655.1). GTDB lineage: Bacteria > Methylomirabilota > Methylomirabilia > Rokubacteriales > CSP1-6 > AR31. The sequence continues at coordinate 1,696 of QHSV01000411.1, read as the reverse complement.
GTTCGCGTGCGTACTCGTCGTGACGCTGATCGTCACGAGGCTGGAGCCTGCACAGGCTCACGGCCTGGTCGGCAAGCGTTTCTTGCCTGCGACTCTGGCCATCGACGACCCGTTCGTCGCCGACGAGCTGTCGTTGCCGACGATCTTTCACATCCAGCGGCGTGGCTCGGAGGAGTCGGCCCCGACAAAGGAAACGGACCTCAGCGGGGAGCTCTCGAAGCGTCTGAGCCCCGATCTCGGGCTCTCGCTCGGGGGAACCTTCAAGATCCTCGATCCCGACCCTGGTAAAACCGTGAGCGGCTTCGACAATCTCGAGGTCGCGCTGAAGTACGTGTTCGTCAAGAGCGAGGCTCATGAGATGCTGCTGTCGCTGGGCCTGAGCTGGGACGTCGGCGGCACGGGAAGCAAGAAGGTCGATGCCGAGAGCTTCTCCACGTGGACGCCGTCCTTGTTCTTCGGCAAGGGCTTCGGCGATCTTCCGGATCAGCTCGGCCTGCTGAAGCCTCTCGCGGTCACCGGCGCCCTCGGCTGGGCCGTGCCGTCCCGGATCCACACCAAGACGTTCGAGACCTCGGAGGACGGCGACGTGGAGGTCAAGAAGCCGCTCAACCCGACGGTCTTCCAGTGGGGCTTCACCTTCCAATACAGCCTCCAGTATCTCCAGTCCTACGTGCGCGACGTCGGGCTGCCGGCGCCGCTGAATCGGATGATCCCCATCGTCGAGGTCGCGCTGGAGACTCCGATCGACGGGCGCGACGCCGGCCACACCACGGGGACGGTCAATCCAGGCATCATCTGGTTCGGGCGGTACTTCCAGCTCGGCCTCGAAGCCGTCGTGCCCATCAACGCCGCGTCGGGCAAGAATGTCGGAGTGCTCGCCCAGATGCACTTCTATCTGGACGACATCTTGCCGCAGATCTTCACGTGGACGCCCTTCCACGGCGTGCTGGGCTCGACGCAGCCCCGCTAATGCACCGGCTGCTGGCGGTGGCGGCGCTCCTGCTCGCGCCGAGCCTCGTGGGCGCGCACGCCTTTCCCGACCACTCCGAGCCTCGGGTCGGGCACACGCTGGACGCTTCCCCGCCAGCAGTGCGGATCTGGTTCGATGGCCAGATCGAGCCCGTGTTCAGCACGGTCCGTGTCGAGAACGCCGACAAGCAACGGGTCGACAAGGGCGACGCGCGGATCGATCCGAAAGACGACACCCTCCTCCAGGTTAGCCTTCCACCATTGCCGCCCGGCCGTTACCGCGTTTTCTGGAGCGTCATCGCGCGCGACGGCCACCGCACCGAGGGCGACTTCCCCTTCCGGATCAAGTGACGGAAGCCTCGTGACGTGATTGCCCTGCCTCTCCACGAGCTGTTCCTCGCGACGATCGTCCGCTGGCTCGGACTCATGGCGCTCGCGGCCGTCATCGGCTGCCTCGTTCTCGACCTCCTCGTCCTTCCACGCGAGGCCGGGGAGCTCGCAGTCGCGCGGCGTCGTCTCCGGATGTTGAGCGCCATCGCTATTGCTGTCCTGATGGTCGCGACCGCGGGCGAGCTCCTGGCGCGGACACGCACCATGAGCGGCGGAGATCTCGCGGGGGTTCGTGCGGCTCTGCCGCTCGTGCTGACCCGAACGCACTTCGGCACGATCTGGATGGCGCGCGTCGCAGCGCTCAGCCTCCTCCTGCTCTTCTCGCTTCTTCCTTCAC
>QHSV01000410.1 GCA_003221655.1 Candidatus Rokuibacteriota bacterium | reverse complement strand
AGACGATCGAGGAGACGATCCGCTTCGCCCGCGAGATCGATCCCGACTCGCTCCAGGTCTCACTCGCGGCGCCGTACCCCGGGACGGCCCTCTACCAGGAGGCACTCGACCACGGCTGGCTCCAGGAGACCGACCTCGTGGATGCCGGGGGCGTGCAGGCTAGCGTGCTCGGCTACCCGCACTTGTCGCGGACGGAGATCTTCGAATCGGTCGAGAGCTTTTACCGGCGCTTTTACTTCCGCCCCCGGAAGATCTTCGGCTTCATCAGGGAGATGGTGCAGGACGCCGCGCTGTGCCGGCGGCGCCTGGCCGAGGGACGCGAGTTCCTGCGTTTCCTCGCGCGCCGCCACTCGTCGACGTAACGCCCCACCTCGCCCGATCGATCCTCGAACTCACGTCAGCTAGTGCCGGGGCGGCAGGGCGGCGGGGGTGTGTGGTAGGGGGCGGCGGGACCCGTTCCCTCCACGCGGCGACGGACGTGGACCGCCCAGATGGAGCCCAGCCGCGCCGGAGTAGCGAACGCGCGCCGCGTGGTCCCGCGCTCCCTACCACACACCCCCGCCGCCCTGCCGCCCCGACCTCGCGCGTGCGTCGGACTCATTCGCCGTCGAGAAGCTCGCTCACCGTGGCGAAGTCGTAGCCCGCCTCTCGCAACCCGTCGATCATGAGCGGAAGCGCGGTGAGGAGCCGCCCGGGTGCGCCACGGACGCCTTCCGCGTCGTGCAGGTCTACGATGGCGCCGGGATGGGCGCGGCGCAGGACGTCGCGCGCCTGCTGCGCGGCTGGCGCCGGACGCAGGTGCTCAGGCTGGATCGACCAGAACACGCACCGCTCCCCGTGGCGTCGGAGCGCGCCGAACATCGCCGCGTTGACCATGCCCCAGGGTGGGCGAAAGTGACGGGGAGACCGGCCCGAGGCATCGGAGAGAAGGCGATGGGCGCGGCCGATCTCGGCTTCGGTGCGTCGGGGCCCGCAGAGCCAGAGGCTCCGGTGGGACCAGCCGTGACTGCCAATCTCGTGATCAGCCGCCGCGATCCGGCGCACGGTCTCGGGCGCCTGCGCCGCGCGCTCACCGACCAGGAAGAAGGAGGCGCGAACCTCGCGCCGGGCCAGAAGCTCGAGGATCCGCTCGCTCCAGATCGGATCCGGGCCGTCGTCGAAGGTGAGCGCGATGCGGCGGTGCGTGGCCGGGCCGCGCCAGACGCAGCCGGGCGTGACCAGGTGTGCGCCCCACGTGTACGCGGCCCAGGCTGCGGCCGCCCCGACCGCGAGCCGCCCGAGAATCATCGTGCCGGGACGCGACGCTCGAGCACGGTGCTGACGATCCGGCGGGTCGCCTCCGGACGCCGGAGCCGACGCATTCTCGTGCGCAGGTGCTCGAGCAGATCCGGCTCGCTGAGCGCGTGTTCGAGGAGCGGCGTCAGCTCCGAGCGCATGCGCGCCACGAGCGCGATCCCCGCGCGCGCGGCGAATCGTTCGTTCCGTCGCTCCTGCCCGGGGAGCGAGCCGTACAGGAGGAGCGGGGTCTCGGCCGCCATCGCCTCCGCGAGCGTCATCCCTCCGGCCTTGGTCACGAGCAGGTCCGCCGCGCCCATGAGGCGCCGGACGTCCTCGACATAGCCGAGTGTGCGGATCGCCGTGCCGTCCGTCAGGTGCGCGAGCGCTGTCCGGAGGCCCGCGTCGTGGCCGGTGAGGACGAGCCCCTGGAGCGGCCGGCGCATCGCGCGAAGGACGTGGGCGACGTCGGGAAGACGGCCGACCCCGCCCTGCGAGCCAGCCATCGCGAGGACGACCGGCATCGCAGGCGAGAGTCCCAGGGCCTCGCGCGCCGCGGCCGGGTCGGTGGGCTCGGCAAACTCGGAGCGCACGGGTACGCCGGTCACGACGATGCGCTCTTCGGGAATGCCGCGTGCGATGTACTCGTGACGCACCTCGTCGTCGGCGACGCAATAGCGGTCGATATGGGGCGCGATCCACTGGCTGTGCGCGACGAAGTCCGTGACGACTGTCGTATGAGGCGGCACGCGGTTCCCCAGCCGGGCGAGCGACGACATCGCCGCCGCGGGGGTCGCGTGGACCGTGACGACGACGTCGGGCGCCAGCCGATCGAGCAGGGCGGCGAGCCGCTTGGTGCCGAGACGCGTCACCCCGAGCGTCAGGAAGGAGTCGCTCGCCATCCAGTCGCCGAGCGAATAGCCCACACCCCACAAGAAGGGCGCCCGCCTCAAGAGCCCGTGGTAGAGCGTCCGGCTCGCGCGATCGAAGAGGGGATGGACCAGCTCGCGAAAATGGTCCACGACGGTAACGGCGGTCCGCTCGCGCTCGAAGGCGGCGGCGAGACTGCGGGCGGCGGCGTTGTGGCCCGAACCGTAGCTGGCCGTGAGGATCAGGACGCGCGTCATCGACCTGCCTCATCGTACCTTGTCTCGCGCGCCGGGGCTGGTTAGACTGCACTCGGTCTCCTGGACTATGGACAACCCGCTCGAACCATCGCCGCAACGCGAAGATCGGGTGAGCCAGGGACTGCCGCCGCGATGGTACGCCCATCCGTACAACCGCGCGGAGCTCTACCGCCTGACGGCGGCGCTGGGCTGGCTGCCGCGTCGGGTGCGCCTTGGGCTGGCCCGCCGGGTCGGCCATTTCGCGCTCTCGTTCTTGCCGGGCGAGCGCGCCGTGGTCCAAAAGACCCTGGGTGTCATGACCGGAGCGACCGGCCGGCGGCTCGATGAGCTCACCGTCGAGGTCTTCGGCGAATTCGCCATGTGCTTCAGCGACCTGATCTCGGCGAGCCGCCGGCCGGCTCGACTCCGCGCGTACGTGGGAGCCATGAGGGGCGTCGAGCGCCTGCACGGGTTGGACGGAGCGGTGGTCTCGCTCACGGCCCACATCGGCAACTGGGAGCTGGCGGGTCGTATCCTGGCTCAGCGTTCCGCGGGCACGACCCACGTGGTGGTGGCGGTCGAGGAGGCGCGCGTTCTGGAGCGCTGGTTACGTCGCGCCGGCGGCGGCGTTCGCTTCGTGCCCCGTTCGCACCCGACGGTCTCGCTGGCCCTGATGGCGGCGCTGCGACGGGGCGAGTCGGTCGCCCTGCAGGGAGACCGCGCGCTCGGCAACCGGGGCGACGTCTCGGTACCGTTCTTCGGGCATCAGGCCCCGTTCCCGATCGGCCCCTTCCAGCTCGCGCGCGCCGCGGCGGTTCCCCTCGTACCCGCGTTCTGCACGCTCGACGGCGACGGGCGCTATGCCCTCAGAGTGCTGGAGCCCCTGACGATCGTGCGCGGAGGCGAAGAGGACGCCCTTCGGGTCTGGGTGGCCATGCTCGAGCGACTCGTCGCGCAGAAGCCGACACAGTGGTTCAACTTTTTCGACATCTGGAACCCGTTCGGGGCGTGAGCACGTCGAGAGGGCCCGCGCGCCGGCATGGCGGTTAGGCAAATCATCGACGTCGGGGATGCCCACGAGACGGCCGGGGCGCTGGCCGAGGTCCTGCCCGCTCGGGTCAGGGCGCCGTTCACCGTCTCGTTCGTTCGCTCCGCTCGCCTGTACGACGAGTTCGTCCATCGTCTCGTGTTCTCGGTATTCCGCGTGAGCGGGCTCGCGGCGGCGGTCGGCGGAGCGCCGGGCACATCCGACGAGATCATGGCCCGCGCCGGCCTCGAGCCCGGGCGCGCGCGCGCGCCGGTCGACTGGATCCTGCGACGACTCAGCCA
>QHSV01000409.1 GCA_003221655.1 Candidatus Rokuibacteriota bacterium | reverse complement strand
AGCGCGTGTCCTTGATGCCCCTGGACTGCTCCGTGACCCAGGCCCAGTCCTTGTCGATGTTCCCGGCGTTGACGGTGAGCATGTAACGGTCGTCGCCTACGCGGTACACGGTGAGGTCGTCGACGATCGTGCCGTTCGGGTAACACAGCAGGGAGTACTGGATCTGGCCCACGTGCAGAGCCGCCACGTCGTTGGTGGTCAGATGCTGGAGCGCGGCGAGGGCCCCGGGGCCCTCGACCTCGAACTCGCCCATGTGGCTCACGTCGAAGAGCCCGACGGCGCTCCGCACCGTGCGGTGCTCCTCGACGATGCCCGTGTACTGCACCGGCATGTCCCAGCCGCCGAAGGGCACCATGCGCGCCCCGGCCTTGACGTGCGCCTGATGGAGCGGGGTGCGCTTGAGGGCGGGCGCGTTCACGCCTTCGGGAGCCAGTCGCGCAGCGGCTTGACCTGGCACCCTGCTCGGTCGAGCGCCTCGCGGACGGCCCGGACGATATTCTGCGCTCCGGGCGTGTCGCCGTGGCAGCAGATGGTTTGGACCGCGATGTCGATCTCGACACCGTCGATTGTGCGCACCTTGCCCTCCATGGCCATCTTCACGGCCTGGGCGGCGGCCCGCTGGGGATCGGTGATGAGCGAGTTGGGGAGCTTGCGCGAGACGAGCGTGAGGTCGACGTTGTACGCGCGGTCGGCGAACCCTTCCGACGCCACCCGGATGCCCATCTTGCGGCAGAGCCGATCATAGTGGCCGGACGCCAGCGCCATTAAGATAAGGTCGCGACCGGACTCGCGCGCCGCTTCGCCGACCGCCGTGGCGAGCGGCTCGTCCTTCTCGATCATCGAGTAGAGGATGCCGTGCGGCTTCGTGTGCTGGAGGTCGCTCCCGGCGGAACGGACGAACTCCCGCAGCGCCCCGGTCTGGTAGCAGAGGTAGTCCTTCAGCTCCTGGGGCGAGACGTCCATCACCCGCCGTCCGAAGCCCATCAGGTCCGGCAGCGAGGGATGCGAGCCGACGGCGACGCCGTGTCGGAGCGCCAGCGCCACCGACTTGCGCATCACGTGCGGGTCGCCGCCGTGGAACCCACAGGCGACGTTGGCCGAGGTGATGTGCGGCATGATCTCCTCGTCCGCGCCGAGCGTCCAGCGCCCGTAGCTCTCGCCCATGTCGCAGTTGAGATCGATGAACTTTGCCATGCTGAAAGCTCCTTATGCTCGAGCGTTCACGCGCGCGAGCGCGTTGATGAAGCGGTCCACGTCCTCGTCCGTCATCGCGAGGGAGCAGGCGCCGAGGCCGCGCTGTGTCATGAGGATGCCCTCGTTCAGGAGCCCCAGGAACACGCGCAGCGGCGCCTCCGCATCCTTGGGCCTCGCCGAGCGGTAGTCGGTCAGCGGCTCCGAGGTCCAGTGGAGCCAGAAGAGCGAGCCGAGACCGGTCACCTGGCCCCGGCGTCGCGTCCCGGCGAGCAGGCGCGTGACGCCCCCGCGGAGGCGCTCGCCCAGCGCGTCGAGCCGCGCGTACGCCTCCGGAGTGAGCGCGTTCATCGTCGCGACGCCGGCCGCCATCGTCACCGGGTTCGCGTTGAAGGTGCCGCCGTGGCTGATCCGGGCGCCGCCCTTGCGCGGGTCGTAGAAGTCCATGATGTCGCGCCGCCCACCGAAAGCGCCGACGGGCAGGCCGCCGCCGATGATCTTACCGAAGGCCGTGAGGTCGGGTCGGATGCCGAACCGCTCCTGGGCGCCGCCCCACGCGGTGCGGAAGGAGATCACCTCGTCGAAGATGAGCACGATCCCGTGACGCTCGGTAGTCTCGCGCAGCCGGGCCAGGAACCCCTCGGCGGGCGGCAGCAGGCCGGCATTGCACATCATCGGGTCCACGATCAGGCAGGCGATCTGCGCCGCCTCCGCGTCCAGGATTTCGGCGCAGGCCTCGGCGTCGTTCCACGGTAGCACCACGACGTGCTTGAGCACCGCCGGCGGCACGCCCGCGGACCAGGCGATGGCCTTGGGCCGCCTCCGGCTCCCCGTCGCCTTGGCCTCGCCGCTGACACTCACCATCACCCAGTCGTGCGTGCCGTGGTAGGCGCCCTCGAACTTCGCGATCTTCGGCCGGCCCGTGAACGCGCGCGCCAGTCGCACCGCGTTCATCGTGGCCTCGGTGCCCGAGTTCGTAAAGCGGATCGCCTGGACCGACGGCACCCGGCGGGTCAGCATCTCGGCAAGGCGCACCTCGTGCTCGGTCGGCCCCGGGAAGGACAGACCGTGCTCCACCACCTGCTGCACCGCCTTCACCACGTCCGGCGGCGCGTGGCCGAGAATCAGGCTCGTGTAGTTGCCGTTGAAGTCGAGGCGGTCGATCCCATCGGCGTCCCAGAGGTGGGCGCCATGGCCCCGCTGGATGGCGACCGGGTAGGGATCGAAGAAAGTCGTCGTCCGGCTGTTGCCCCCGGGCATGACGGCCAGCGCCTCCTCGTGCAGGACGCGCGAGCGAGCGGTCTTCGCGGTGTACTCGATCAGCTCTTTGTCGACGCTCATGCGATCTCCTCTTTCACAGCGGCTCGCAGCACCGCGTCGGATTCGCGCAGCAGCCGGTGCGCCTCGGCCACGCCGACCGCGTGGAAGCGGAGCGACTGGCCCGGTCGCGCCTGGCCGACGCGTCCGACGTCGCAGGAACAGACGGTCGCCACCTTCGTGTAGCCGCCCGTAGATTGCCGGTCGACGAGCAGGACGATGGGCTGCCCGTCACCGGGAACCTGGACGGACCCGAGCGCGATTCCGTC
>QHSV01000372.1 GCA_003221655.1 Candidatus Rokuibacteriota bacterium | reverse complement strand
GGATGCAGCGGTCCGTCGAGTACAAGGCCAGCGCCCTCACGGCCTTTGCGCTGGCCCGGATCCGCCTCGACCAGGCGCTGGCGGACCCGAACTGGACCGGCGCCCCGAAGGAACAGGCCGGCGCATACCAGTCGCTTCCGCCGGCCGTGATTCTCGACATCGACGAGACGATCCTCGACAACTCCGGCTATCAGGCGTGGATGGCGCTCAAGGGCACGACGTTCGACCCGAAGACCTGGAATGCGTACGTCAACACGGTGACGTCGCTGCCCATCCCCGGCGCGCTCGAGTTCGCCCAGTACGCCGACTCGAAGGGCGTGAAGGTGTTCTACGTCACCAACCGCACCGCCGAGGAAGAGCCGGCGACGCGCAAGAACCTCGAGAAGTTCGGGTTCCCGATGGGCGGCAACGCCGACACCATGCTCATGACCCGCAAGCAGCCTGAGTGGGGCTCGGCAAAGGGAACGCGCCGCGCCCACGTCGCCAGGAGTTACCGCGTCCTCCTCAACGTCGGTGACAATTTCGGCGATTTCGTCGACGAGTTTCGCGGCAACGAGGCGGAGCGCTTGAAGGTGCTGGAGCAGCACAAAGATCGCTGGGGCCGCGAGTGGATCATGATCGCGAACCCGAGCTATGGCTCCTTCGAGTCGGCGCCCTTCGGCCACGACTTCAAGCTGCCCGAGGGCGAGAAGCGCAAATTGAAGCGCGGCGCGCTGGACGCCTGGCCCGGCCCCTGAGCGTCTCCGACGATCTTCCCCTGGTCGGCGTCACCATCCTGGATCTGACCCGGGTCCTCGCGGGCCCGTATTGCACCCGCCTGTTGAGCGATCTGGGCGCCCGCGTGATCAAGGTCGAGCGTCCGGGCGAGGGCGACGAGATGCGACGCAACTACCTGCAGCTGGAAGCCGGCCGCGGCGACCAGAGCAGCTACTTCACCCGCGTGAACGCGGGTAAAGAGAGCGTCGGCGTGGACATGTCGCGACCCGAGGGCCAGGCGATCATCCGCGACCTGGCGCGAGTCGCGGACGTCGTCGTGGAGAACTTCATGCCCGGCGTCATCGCCAGGCTGCAGTGCGACTACGGGACGCTCCGGGCCGTGAAGCCGGACATCATCTACTGTTCCATCTCGGGCTTCGGGCAGACCGGCCCGTGGCGCTCGCGGCCCGCGTTCGCCCACATCATCAACGCCGCCTCCGGTCTCATGCATCTCGAGCAGGGCGACGAGCCGGCGCCACGGGCGTCCAACCTCCAGGCCGCCGACGTCCTCGCGGCCACGCACGCCGCGACCGCCATCCTGAGCGCACTCATCCGCCGGGGGCGCACCGGCAAGGGGGCGTACCTCGACGTCTCCATGCTGGAAGCACTCATCGCCGCCGACAGCGTGACGTATGCCGCGGTGCTCAATGGCGGTGAAGAGTACGGCAATCCGCGCCCCGGCATGATCGTGGCCCCCATCGGAGACCGCTACCTGGCCATGCAGTTCACCGGCTCGCCGGAGCTCTGGCCGCGCCTGCTGTCCGTGATGAATCCGGAGCTCGGTCGCGACCCGCGATTCGACACCAGCGAGAAGCGACGCGCGAACTGGCGCGAGCTCCGGCCCATCGTCGAGTCGTGGCTCGCGGCGTTCGGCACGATCGAGGACGCGATCAAGACGCTCGCGGAGGCGCGCATCCCCTGCGCCCCGGTCCTGAGGCCGGCCGAGGTGATCGCGGAGTCTCACCTGGCGACACGGCAGTTCTTTCCGGCGGTGCCACACCCTGCGCGCGGCACGGTACGGGTGACCGCCAGCCCGTACCACGTCGATGGCGAGCCTCTCCGTCCTCGGGGACCCGCCGCCTATCGCGTGGGCGAGCACACGCGCGCCGTGCTCGGCGATCTCCTCGGCTATCCCGCCGAACGCATCGCGGAACTACTTCGGACGCGCGTCATCTGATGCGGTTCGGGATCTTCGGAAGTGCCCAGGCGAAGCGGGGCGGCCCCGACGTCGACAGCGGGGCCGGATTCCGGGAGTTCGTCGAGAACAACGTCAAGGCCGAGGCGCTCGGCTACGTGAGCTCCTTCGTCGTCGAGCACCATTTCACCGGCTTCGGTCAGATCTCGGCGACCTTGAATCTCCTGACGTGGGTCGCCGCCCGCACGACGACGTTGCGGCTCGGTACCGCCGTGATCACGTTACCCTGGCACAACCCGGTGCTGCTGGCTGAGCAGGTCGCGACCATCGACTTGCTGTCGGGCGGCCGGCTCGACTTCGGCATCGGCCAGGGCTACCGCCACAACGAGTTCGCCGGGTTCTGCATTCCCATGGAGGAGGCGGACGAGCGGTTCGACGAATCCCTGGAGGTTCTTCTCAAGGCGTGGACCTCGGACACGCCCTGGTCACACCGTGGCAAGTACTGGCAGTTCGAGAACGTCGTCGTCGAGCCCCCGACCGCCCAGAAGCCCCATCCGCCGCTCTGGATGGGTGCGGGGCGGCCGGCGTCGATCAAGAAGGTCGCGGATCTCGGCTACCGCCTTCTCCTCGACCAGTTCGCCCCGATCGACCAGATCGGCGAGCGGATCGCGCTCTACAAGGCCGAGGTCGAGGCGCGCGGTCGCCGGTTCGACCCGATGAGCGTCGGCGTGACCCGTTCCATCAACGTGTCAATGACGGCCGCCGAGCGTCAAAAGGCGCTCGAGACACGCATGGCGGCGCGGCGACGCGTCCACGACCTGGCGCAGCGTCCGGACGGGCAGAACAAGTCGACCATCATGACCTACGCGAATACGCTCGAGGCCGCCGAAGCGGGCGCGCTCTACGGCACGCCGGACGAGATCGCCGTCAAGCTCCAGGCGCTGCGCGACCTCGGTGCCGAATACGTCCTGCTCAACAGCACGGGTGGGATCGAGACGCTGCGCCGGTTCGCGAAGGAGATCATGCCGGCGTTCAGGGCTTGAGGACGAGCTTTCCCAGCACGCGAGCACCTCGGGCCCTCCGGTTCGCGTGATCTGAATGGCCTTCATGGCAATGAGCGCCTTCATGGACGCGCGCGCCACGAACGCCTACTGGGGACGCTCCGGACTGGAGCGTGCGATCCTCGAGGCGCTCGCCGCTGCCGGCAGGAACGTCGACGCGCTGACGATCGACGATCTGGCGCCGGCCGACCATTTTCACAGCGGCGGAATGAACGCGACCCAACGGCTGGCGCGTTTGGCGGAGCTGCGTCCGGGCATGCGCGTTCTCGACGTGGGCGGCGGCCTGGGTGGCCCCGCGCGCACGCTGGCCGCCGAGTTCGGTTGCAACGTGACCGTGGTCGATCTCACCGAGTCGTACGTGCAGGCGGGCGAGGCGCTCACGGCGCGGCTGGGGTTGACCGATCGTGTCAAGCATCGCGTCGGCCACGCGCTGGCGCTGGACGTGGGCGCCGACGCGTTCGACGTGGTATGGACGCAGAACAGCGGGATGAACATCGCCGACAAGGAGCGGCTCTACGCCGGCTTCGCGCGCGTGCTGCGCCTGGGCGGATTGCTGGCGCTCCAGGAGCCGATGGCCGGCCCCGTCCAGCCGGTCGTGTTCCCGGTGATGTGGGCCCGGGACGCGGCGGCGAGCTTCCTTCGCGCACCCGGCGAGATGCGCGCGGTGATCGAGGCGGCCGGGTTCCAGGTCCGCGCCTGGGACGACGTCACCGCGGAAGCGGTGGGACCGAGCACCGGGGGCTCCGGCCCGGCCCACAGCATCCAGCGCATCGTCATGGAACAGGCCCTCGACGCGATCGTGCGGGCCGGCCAGCGGAACCGCGAGGAGCATCGCATCGTCATGGTCCAGGCGGTGCTGGACCGGGCACAATCAGCCACGAGGTGACGATCATGCCCGACGCAGAAACGAGGGCCACGCTCGAGGTCATTCGTCGGTTCAACGCCGTGTTCAATCGCCACGACGTCGACGGCGTGATGGCGCTGATGACGGCCGACTGCGTGTTCGAGAACACGCTGCCGGCGCCGGACGGCGAGCGGTTCGAGGGGACCGCAGCGGTGCGAACCTTCTGGCAGCGCTTCTTCCAGTCCACACCCGGCGCGCGCTTCGAGACGGAGGAGGTCTTCGCCGTCGGCGACCGTGGTATCGTCCGGTGGGTGTTCCGCTGGGATGACCAGGGAGGACGCGTCCGGGGAGTCGATGTGCTGCGGGTACGCGACGGCAAGGTGGCCGAGAAGCTCGCCTACGTGAAGGGTTGATAATCTTCTGACAGGAGGGGTCATGACCTACCGGAAGCCGCCCGACGACGAGATGAAGGCGAAGCTCACCCCGGCCCAATACGACGTCACACAGTGCAGCGCGACCGAGCCGCCGTTCCGGAACGAGTTCTGGAACCACCACGAGCCTGGGATCTACGTGGACATCGTGTCCGGCGAGCCGCTGTTTTCGTCCACCGACAAGTTCGACTCCGGCACGGGCTGGCCCAGCTTCGTCCGACCGATCGAGAAGGACAACGTGACGGAGCTCTCCGACGCCTCGCACGGTATGCGCCGCGTCGAAGTGCGTTCAGCGCAGGGTGATTCGCATCTCGGCCACGTCTTTCCCGACGGCCCCGGCCCGAACGGGCTCCGCTACTGCATCAACTCGGCCTCGCTGCGGTTCATTCCGCTCGCGAAGCTGGAGGAGGCCGGGTACGGCCAGTACCGGGCGCTGTTCGAGAAGGCGGTGGAGCCGCGTCGGTAGGGACGACGCTCCGGCCGGGGACCTCTCAGCGCTCGGCGCCGAGCTTCGTCGCGCCGCTGTTCGTCTTGAGATGCGTCAGATTCCCCAGCTCCTGGAGCGCGGTCAGCATTTCGACCGGGATCACCTGAGAGCTCAGCGAGCCGTCTTCGTTGATGCGGGCGTACACGCGAGTGGCCTTGCCCTCGCTCACGGGCGCCCCGGTCACGGCGTTCTTCGCCTTGCAATTCCAGTGCAGGGTACGGGCGCCGACCTCGGCGAGCGTGATGGTGTTCACGATCCGGTCGCCGTAGGCCGCCGGACCGATGAAGCGGAAATGGATCTCGCCCATCACGAACGTCGTGCGGTCGTTCTTGATCATCTGCTCGATCGGGTAGCCGATGACGCGGAACAGCTCGTGCTCGGTGTCGTTGAACCAGGCGACGATCCGTGGATAGTACACGAGCCCGAAGGGGTCCGACTC
>QHSV01000371.1 GCA_003221655.1 Candidatus Rokuibacteriota bacterium | reverse complement strand
CCAAGATGTCGCAGCCGGTCGAGCACCTGCCGGCGAACATGTTGGACCACATGATCACGAACGACTTCGAGTGGGCAGCGAAGAACCGCAAGGCGATCCTGGACAAGTGGCAGGAGCGCTACAACGCGAAGTCGGAACCGAAAAAATGAGCGGAGGCTGTAGGGTGAGGTAGGGCGGGAGGGGTGACGACGCTGCCCTACCTCCGCATCCAGCGCCTCACCAAGAAGTTCGGCGCGTTCACCGCGCTCGACAACATCTCGCTCGAGATCGCCGAGGGTGAGTTCGTCTGCTTCCTGGGCCCGTCGGGCTGCGGCAAGACGACGCTGCTCCGCGCGATCGCAGGCCTCGACATCCAGACGCGCGGCCGCATCGAGCAGGCCGGCCGGGACATCTCGATCCTGCCGCCGACCAAGCGCGACTTCGGCATCGTGTTCCAGTCCTACGCGCTCTTCCCCAACCTGACCGCCGCGAAGAACGTCGCCTACGGGCTCGAGAACACGCGGGCGAAGCGCGCGGAGGTGGCGAAACGGGTGCGCGAGCTGCTCGACTTGATCGGCCTGGGCGATCACGGCGGCAAGTATCCGGCCCAGCTCTCCGGAGGCCAGCAGCAGCGGGTCGCGCTCGCGCGCGCGCTGGCGACCTCGCCCGGGCTCCTGCTGCTCGACGAGCCCCTGTCGGCGCTCGACGCGAAGGTGCGCGTGTACCTGCGCCACGAGGTCAAGCAGCTCCAACGGCGTCTCGGCGTGACGACGATCATGGTGACGCACGATCAGGAAGAGGCGCTCACGATGGCCGACCGCATCGTGGTGATGAACCACGGGGCGATCGAGCAGATCGGCACACCGCTCGAGATCTACCGCGAGCCGGCCTCCCCGTTCGTCGCCGACTTCATCGGAGTGATGAACTTCGTCGCCGGCACCGTCGTGCGCGACGGCGTGGTGCGGCTCGGCCGGGTCGAGCTCGCCTGCGAGGCGGACGGCCTCACGCCCGGCAGCGAGGTAACGCTGGCGATCCGCCCGGAGGACATCCTGGTCCAGGACGTCCCCGGACCGGGGAGCCAGCCGAACGCGCTGAGGGCGCGGGTGGACGCGCTCGCGTTTCTCGGCTCGTTCTTCCGCGCCGACCTCGTCGGCGACGCCCTGGAGGGTATGCTTCTTCGCGCCGATCTTCCCGTCGATCTCGTCCGTCGGCTCGGGATCGCGGAGAAGACCACCATGTCCTTCCTCCTGCCGCGGGAGCGGATCCGGGTCTACCCCGGGAGCGCGATCCATCGCTGACACTGCGGCCGCGCGCCCCCGGGACGTCGCCGCGGCCTTCGTCCGGCCGGAGCCAAGCCGTGACGACCGGCTCATGCGCGTCTTTCTCGGGGTCATCGGCCTCTATCTGGTCATCGCCCTCGCGCTGCCGCTCGGGATCATGCTCGTCAAGAGCCTCCAGGGCCCCAAGGACGACTTCGTCGGTCTCGCGAACTACATCCGGTACTTCTCGACGCCCGCCCTCTTCCAGTCGATCGGCAACAGCCTCTGGGTCTCGATCCTCAGCACCGTCATCACCGTGCCGGCGGCGTTCGTTTACGCCTACGCGCTCACGCGCTCCCGCATGCCGCTCCGCGGGCTCTTCAAGACCGTGGCGCTGGTGCCCATTCTCGTCCCGTCGCTCCTGCCCGGCCTCGCCCTCGTCTATCTCTTCGGCAACCAGGGCCTGCTCAAAGGGGCGCTCCTCGGGCACAGCATCTACGGACCGATCGGCATCGTGATGGCGGAGGTGTTCACCACGTTCCCGCACGCCTTGCTGATCATCCTCGCCGCGCTCGCTCTCGCCGACGCGCGGCTCTACGAGGCAGCGGTCGCGCTCCGGGCCTCACGGCCGCGCGTCTTCTGGACGGTGACGCTCCCGGGCGCGCGCTACGGCCTGATCAGCGCGACCTTCGTCGTCTTCACGATGGTCATCACCGACTTCGGCGCCCCGAAGGTCATCGGTGGGCAGTACAACGTGCTGGCGACCGACGTCTACAAGCAGGTCGTCGGCCAGCAGAACTTCCAGATGGGCGCGGTCGTCAGCGTGATTCTGCTGGTGCCGGCGGTCTTCGCCTTCATGGTCGATCGCGCCGTCCGTCGCCGACAGGTGGCGCTTCTGTCCGCTCGGGCGGTGCCGTACCAGCCATCGCCCCAGCGGCGCTTCGACCTCGCGATGCTCGCCTGCTGCGTCGTGATGGGCGTAGCCATCCTCAGCATCGTCGCGGTCTCCCAGTTCGCGGCCCTGGTGAAGTTCTTCCCCTACAACCTGACCCTCACCTGGGCGCACTACGATTTCGACCAGAAAGGCGGCGGCGGCTGGGCCTCCTACTACAACTCGATTCGCCTGGCGCTCTTGACGGGCGTGATCGGAACCGTCGTGGTCTTCGTGGGCGCCTATCTCAGCGAGAAGGCGCGCGGGGTCGCCCTCGGTCGCGGCCTCTTCCACTTCCTCGCCATGCTGCCGATGGCCGTGCCCGGACTGGTCCTCGGTCTCGCCTACATTTTCTTCTTCAACGCTCCCGCGAACCCGCTCAACGTGCTCTACCGCACGATGACGATTCTGGTCATCAACACCATCGTCCACTTCTACACCGTGGGTCACCTGACCGCGCTGACCGCGCTCCGGCAGATGGACCCCGAGTTCGAGACGGTGTCCGCCTCGCTGAAGCAGCCCTTTTACCGGACGTTCTGGCGGGTGACGGTGCCGGTGTGTCTCCCCTCGACGCTCGACATCGCGATCTACATGTTCGTCAACGCCATGACGACCGTCTCGGGCGTCGTCTTCATCTACGGTCCCAAGACCGAGCTGGCCTCGATCTCCGTCCTGAACATGGATGACACCGGCGAGATCGCCTCGGCGGCCGCGATGGCGATGATGATCTTCTACACCAACGTGGGGGCACGTGGGCTCCACCTGCTGCTCGCCCGCTGGCTCGAGCGCCGCACACAGGCGTGGCGCCGTCGTGAGGCCATGTGACAGTGGCGAATCGGCTGGCTCGCTGGGCTGGGAGCGCTGCGGCTCGAGAAGGGCCATCGCGACTGGAGCACCGCAGAAAAGCGACTTCATCGGGCGCGACGCGCTGCTACACTCGGTTCAGGAGCATCGAGTGACGGCGATCCCCACCACTCCTTCCCAGCTCGCCGAAGCTCAAGCGCTGCTCGACCGGTTGATCGCCGAGCATTCGCCCGGCCACGCGCTCCAGCGTGAGTTCCAGACCGACCCCGGGATCTATCAGCTCGAGCTCGAGCGCATCTGGCGCCGCGGCTGGCTCTTCGCGGGCCACACGTGTCAGGTCAAGCGCCCGGGCGATTATTTTGTCTTCGACGTCGACACCGACTCCCTCATCGTCATCCGCGGCGACGACGACCGGATCCACACGCTCCACAACACGTGTCGCCATCGCGGCATGAAAGTCTGCCAGGCCCAGTCGGGTCATGTCACCCGTATCGTCTGTCCCTACCACCAATGGTCCTATGCGAGAAGCGGCGCGCTGATGGCGTGCGGCGGCATGGACATGGACGGTGACCTCGACCGCCGCGACTTCGGACTGCACCGGGTGCTCACCCGCGAGGTCGGCGGGCTGATCTTCGTCTGTCT
>QHSV01000017.1 GCA_003221655.1 Candidatus Rokuibacteriota bacterium | reverse complement strand
CCGGTCTGGCCCGTGGCGCCGCAGGCACTGGTGGCTCCGACACGCCCGGTCTGGCCCGTGGCGCCGCAGGCACTGGTGGCTCCGACACGCCGGTCACCATCGGAGGAGGGCGCCTTCGGCGGCGAAGCCCGGACCGAGGGCGATCATCAGCGCCCAGTCGCCGGAGATGGGCGCTTCGGTGCGCAGCGTCTCGTCCAGCACGAAGAGGATCGTCGCCGACGACATGTTGCCGTAGCGGCGCAGCACCGAGCGCGAGTGGCCGACCTGCTCCTCGCTCAGGTCCAGCAGCGCTCGGGCGCGGTCGATCACCCGCCGTCCCGCGGAGTGCAGGATCCAGTAGCGGATGTCCTCGCGCTTGAGCCCCTGCGTCGCCATCAGGATCTCGGCCATCTCGCCCATCATGGTGGCGCCGATACGACGGACGTCCTTCGAGAGGATCACGCGCGGCCGCCCGCCGGGATACTCGAATCCCATCGCGCCGAGGTGCTCGGAGCGGAAGAGCGTGCGGTGAGCGACGATGGAGGGGCCGGCGCCGTCGGCCGTGACCGCGACAGCTCCGGCGCCGTCGGCGAAGATCGCGTGGGCCACCGCGCTCTCGAGCCGGTCGTCCAGAAAGTAAGCCGCCGAGCAGATCTCGACGGCGACGACGAGCGCCCGGCGCCCGGGAGACGCGGTGACGTAGTTCGACGCCTGCTGAAGCGCCACCATTGCCGACGCGCACCCGGTATCACCCACGTGAACTCGCTGGACATCGCAGCGACAGCCGAGCCTGGCGATCAGGTGAGCGTCGAGGCTCGGCGTGAGACGCCCCGTGCACGTCGTCGTCGTGAGGAAGTCCACGTCGCGCGCGTCCCAACCCGCCCCCGCGAGCGCGCGTCGCGCCGCCGATTCGCTGAGCTCCAGCGCGCCGCCGCGGAAGCGCTCGTTCAGCTCGTCAACCGATTCGTCCGGCCGAAAGGTCGCCGGATCCATCCAGAGATGGCGGCCCTCGATGTCGCTCCGCCGAAAGAACCCTCGCCGCTCCTCGTCGCGATAACCCGCCAGCAAGAGCAGCTGCGCCTGCGTGAACCGCTGAGGCGGAGTCGCGGTGGCGACGGCCGCGATCTTCGGGATCGGCATTCGCTCCTCCTGGTGCGGGCGCGTTCGAGTAAGATGTGAGCACTTCGAGGATACTGCGGGGGTCCAGCCCATGCCACTGTTCAGCTTCGAGGGCAAGCGTCCGATCGTCGATCCGACCGCGTTCATCGCGCCGACCGCCGTGATCGTCGGCGACGTGACCATCGAGGCGCGCGCCTCTGTCTGGTACAACGCCGTCCTCCGCGGGGACTTCAACCCGATCGTCGTCCGCCGCGGCGCCAACGTGCAGGACTGCGCGGTCGTGCACGTCACGCCGCGCGCGGGGACCGAGATCGGGGCCGGCTCGACGGTCGGCCACAATTGCACGATTCACGCGGCGTCTCTCGGCGAAGAATGCCTGATCGGCAACGGCGCGACCGTGCTCGACGGCGCGCGGATCGGCGCCCGGGCGATGGTGGCTGCGGGAGCGCTCGTGACGCCCGAGACCGAGATCCCCGAGGGCATGCTCGCCCTGGGCACGCCCGCCAAGGTGCGGGGGCCCCTCGCGGGCACGCCGGCCGAGCGCTGGGTGCGCGCCAACCCCGAGGGCTATCAGGCGCTCGCCCAGCGCCACAAGGCCTCGGTCCAACCCTGCTGACGCCGCCTTTGCGGACGAGGGCCGCTCAGATGGAGTACCGCGGCGACTCGCCGATCTGAGCCACACCACGGAGCGCGCGAACCCGAAGGAGGCCTTCGTGACGGTTGATCCAGCCGAGCTGACGGAGAGTCAACGCGCGTACCTGCCCGGCCTCCTCGGTATGCGCTACACCGAGACCTCCAGGGATCGCCTGGTGGCCGAGCTCACGATCCGGGACGATCTGCGAACGCTCGGCGGCGCGCTCCACGGAGGCACGATCATGGCGTTCGCCGACACGGTCGGAGCGACCGCGACGTTCCTCAACCTGCCGCCCGGCGCCTCGACAACGACGATCGAGTCCAAGACCAATTTCTTCGCCGCCGGACGCGAGGGCGTAGTCCGCGCCGAAACGACGCCGCTCCACCGCGGCCGGACCACGATGGTGTGGCAAACGCGCGTGACCGACGCCGCGGGTCGACTGCTCGCGCAGACGATCCAGACCCAGATGGTCCTGACGTAGCCGCGACCGTCAGCGGCCCTGAAACTTCGGCGGACGCTTCTCCTTGAACGCCGCGACTCCCTCGGCGTGGTCGGCGGTCTGGCGCACGATCGACATGTGCGAGGAGACGAGGTCGAGGTGCGTCCGGAGGTCGAGCCGAAGGCTCTGATAGACGAGCCGCTTGATCATCCGGATCGGGATCTGGGGACCGTCGGCGATCTGGCGCGCCAGCGCGTAGGTGGCATCCTTCAGCTGCGCGTCGGGCACGACGCGCTGCACGATGCCGAGCCGGTGGGCCTCCGGCGCCTCGATGAAGTCCGCGGTCCACAAGAGCTCGAGCGCCTTGGCGGCGCCGACCAGGCGCGGCAGGAAATACGTGTCGCCGTCGCCCGGCACGAGGCCGACGCGGACGTAGCCCGTGGAGAAACGGGCCGACTCCGCGGCCACGCGCATGTCGCACATGACGCACATGCCCATGCCGGCGCCGACGGCGAGTCCGTTGACCATGGCGATGACCGGCTTGTCCACCGTCTCGAGCGTCTTCGGCACCCGGTGGACGCCCTCCCAGAGGCTGTTCTTGCCGTCGAGCGCGCTCGGCTCGCCCTCCCGCATGCGGCCCACGTCCCCGCCCGAGCAGAACGCGCGCCCGGTGCCTGTGACGACGACGACGTTGACGCTGTCGTCCTGCTGGGCCGCGGTGAGCGCCTTCGCCCACGCGTCGATCATGTCGCGCGTGAACGCGTTCAGCTTGTCAGGCCGGTTCAGGGTAATCGTCGCGACTTTGTCCTTCACCTCGTAGAGCAGGTCACTCATGGGTCACGCTCCTCATGGACGGCGCAGGCTCCGACGGCGCTAGTCCTTGGGCAGGCCGAGCACGCGCTCAGCGAGGATGTTGCGGAGGATCTCCGAGGTGCCGGCGCGGATTCCGCTCGCCCGGGCGAGCAGCTCGTAGAACTCCCACTGGCCCCCGTCCGGCGCCCACGACGAGCCGTGAGGGATCTGCGCGTACGGGCCGATTACTTCGGTGGCGACGTGCGCCAGCTCCTGGTCGATCTGGCTCCAGAAGAGCTTCGAGGTGGAGCCCTCGGGCCCCGGCGCGCCGCCGCGCAGGATATTGGTGAGGCTCCGGTAGCCGTTGAGCTGGAGCGCCTGCTCGCCGATCCAGAGGGCAGCGAGCTTCTGCCGGATGATCGGGTCGGTGCCCCTCTTCTGCTGCTGCACCAGACGCACCAGCCGGTGGAGGGCGTTGCGCAGGGAGATGTGGCGGATGAACGTCAGAATGTCGCGCTCGTACGCGAGCGTCGTGATGGCGACGGACCATCCCTCGTTGAGCTTGCCGACCAGGTTCTCGGCCGGCACTCGCACGTTGTCGAAAAAGACCTCGTTGAACTCTGCCTCGCCGGTGAGCTGCCGCAGCGGCCGCACCGTGATCCCGGGCGTCCTCATGTCGACGAGCAGGAAGCTGATCCCCTTGTGCTTCGCGGCTATCGGGTCGGTGCGGACGAGCAGGAAGCACCAGTCGGCGACGTGGGCCATGCTCGTCCAGACCTTCTGGCCGTTCACGACGAAGTGATCGCCCTCCCGCACGGCGCGCGTCTGGAGATTCGCCAGGTCCGAGCCCGCGTTGGGCTCCGAGAATCCCTGGCACCAGAGCTCGTCGGCCGTCAGGATTCTCGCCAGGAACCGCACCTGCTGCGCCGCGGTCCCGTGCTTCATGAGCGTGGGGCCGAGCATCGACACACCGCCGCGGTTGACGAGCTGCGGCGACTCGGCACGCGCCATCTCCTGGTAGAGGATCACCATCTCGACGATCGTCGCACCCCGCCCGCCGAACTCGCGCGGCCAGTCGAGCCCGACATAGCCCGCCTCGCACATTCGTTTCTGCCACGCGCGGAGCTTCCGGACCTCCTCGCGGTCGGCCCGCGAGGATGCGAACGCGCGGCCGCGCAGGTCATCCGGCAGGTTGGCCTCGAGCCAGCCGCGGACCTCCTTGCGGAAGGCCTCTTCGCGGTCGGTGAAATCGAAATTCATTGGGAGAAGGGGGCTCCGCCCCCCTCTCGACTCCCCTGCGAACACGCGTGGCGGTAGGTCACTGCATGACCACGCCGCCGTCGACGTTCAACGCCTGACCGGTGATGTTGCGCGCCTCCTCGGAGGCGAGAAAGACGGCGGCCCAGCCGATGTCCTCCGGGGTCTGCTCCCGCTTCATCGGCGTGATGTCGCCCACGCGCTTGTCGAACACCTGGCGCGCCGTCATGCCCTTGAAGGCGAGGTTCGTCTCGGCCAGGTGGGCGGCGAGCTTCTGCCAGAAGTCCGTCCAGAGGACGCCCGGACAGATCGCGTTCACGGTGATCCCGTGCGGCGCCAGCTCCTTGGCGATGATACGCGTGAGCGTGATCACACCCATCTTGGCCACGCTGTAGGGCGGCATCGTCGGCGCCGAGATGGGCCCCGCGATCGACGCGATGTTGACGATGCGACCCGCCTTCCGCTCGATGAAATACGGGGTGATCGCCTTGCATGTCAGAAAGACCGACTTGGTGTTGACCGTGAAGGTGCGGTCCCAGTCCTCCTCGGTGTTGTTCGTGAACGGCATGCCCGGAGGCCCCGCGGCGCCCGCGTTGTTGACGAGAATGTCGATCTTGCCGAACGTCTCGCGCGTGCGGTCGACCATCGTCTTGACGTCGGCGGCGCTGGTAACGTCGGTCTTCATGGCCAGGACCTTGCGGCCGAGTCCCTTGACCTCACCGGCGACCTTCTCCGCGTTCAGCACCTGGATGTCGGCGATCGCGACGTCGGCGCCCTCGCGCGCCATCGCCAGCGCGATGCCGCGGCCGATACCGCTGCCTCCGCCCGTCACGACCGCGACCTTGCCGTCGAGCCGCATGAAGTCCCCCTTGCGATCTATAGTCGGTGCCCCGGAGGCACACATGACAGCACACCGGCTCAGAAGCCGCAACTGGTTCGGACGGAGCGACCTCGAGGGATTCGGGCATCGCGGCTCGACCAAACGCGATCATTCACCCCGACGCGATCGCCGGTCGCTTCGGGATGTCGTTGCCCCTCACGCGATTCGATGAGTTGTCGAAAAGGAGCTGCGGCCGCTTCTGCACGGCGAGGCGCTGGCGGTCAACCGCCAGTCGATGGCGGACAACGGTGCTGCAACGAAGACGTCATCCGTCCTCAGGACCACGAGGATCTCCACCGCCGTAGTGCGCGAAGACAGGGAAGAAAAACTCCAGCCCTCTGATAAAAGAATTGCCGTTTTCTTCCGGAATATTCTCGGTTTAGACTGCTTTTACGCCAATTATTTCAACGACTTATAGGCCTGTTATTTGGATGGCACCAGCGTTGCTTTAGACGAAGAGCATGGACAGGGTAAGAGAGAGCGAATTCTGGAGGAGCAGCACCTTCTGGCTTACCGTCGCCGCGATCGTCCTTCCCTTCGGCTGGCTGCTCTTCGCGCTCAAGCTCGAGCCTGTCCGGATTCGCGCCCGCTACTTCCGTCGAAACTTCTGAAGCACAACCCGTAGCGATCCGCCCGCATCCGCGAGAGCACGAGACGCCTCCGACGCGTTCAGCCCGCTCTGCGCCATTACGATCGCCACGCGCACCCGGCCACGCGACGCCCGGAGCGTCGCCCGGGCCCGGCGGCGCGAGACTCCGGCCAAGTCGGCGACGAGCCGCAGCGCCCGTTCGCGGAGCTTGGCCGAGCGCGGCTGGAGGTCAACCATCTGGTTACCGTAAACTCGGCCGAGCCCCGTCATACTCGCGGTCGTCAGAGTGTTCAGGACGAGCTTCGTGGCGGTGCCTGCCTTGAGGCGGGTCGAGCCCGCCAGCACCTCGGCTCCCGTGGCGGGCACCACCCGCACATGGGTCGTCCGCGGCGGGTGGAAAGCACCTTCGGCGTTACAGGCGACGAGCACGGTTTTTGCGCCCCGCCTCCTCGCCGCCGTGAGCGCCGCGCTCACGAACGGCGTCACGCCGCTGGCGGAGATCCCCACGACGACGTCGCCTCGGCGGACCCGCGCGCGCACGGCGCGCCGGGCGGCGGCAACGTCGTCCTCGGCGCCCTCGCGCGAACGGAACACGGCGCCGCGCCCACCCGCGATGATCGCCTGCACGAGCCGACGCGGCGTGCCGAACGTCGGAGGACACTCGGCCGCCTCGAGCACCCCGAGACGCCCACTCGTGCCGGCCCCGACGAAGACCAGGCGGCCGCCGTCACGGAGGGCGGCGACGATCATTTCCACCGCGGCGGCGATCTGGGGCTGCGCGCGTCCCACGGCGAGCACCGCGCGGCGGTCCTCGCGGTTCATCAGCGCCGCGATTTCTCGCGGCGTCATGCGGTCAAGGGCGCGGCTTCTCGGGTTCGAGCGCTCGGTGGCAAGGCGCGCATAGCGGATTCGCGAGGCCGGCACGCCCGCATGCTACTACTATCGGATCGAATGCCTCGCGTCGAATCAGGTCTCGACGTGCTCATCCGCCGGCGACCGGCGCTCCTGCGCCGCGAGCGGATTGCGCTGCTCGCCCATCAAGCGTCGATCGACCGGCGCTACGAGCACGCGACCGCCCTCCTGGGCGATCTTCCAGCGGTGAAACTCCTGGCGCTTCTGGCGCCAGAGCACGGGCTGTGGGGCGCACCCCAGGATCACGTCCGAGTCGCAGGCGCCCGCGATCCGGCCACGGCCCTGCCGGTGTGGAGTCTCTACGGTGCGCGCCGCGAGCCCACGGCCGCCATGCTGCGGGGAGTCGACGCGCTCGTCGTGGATCTTCAAGATGTTGGCTCCCGTTACTACACGTTTGTCTGGACCATGGCGCTCGCCATGCGCGCGTGCGCGCGCATCGGGATGCGGGTCGTCGTGCTCGACCGGCCCAACCCGCTCGGCGGCGTGCTCGTCGAGGGCAACGTGGCGGACCCCGCCTTCGCGTCCTTCGTCGGCCTCTATCCTCTGGCCGCGCGCCACGGCATGACGATCGGAGAGCTGGCGGGCTATCTCAACGAGCAGCATGCCATCGGCTGCAGGCTCACCGTCGTGCCGATGAGGGGCTGGCGCCGCGCGATGCTCTGGGAGGACACCGGGCTTCCGTGGGTGCCGCCTTCGCCCAACATGCCGACGCCGGACACCGCGCGCGTCTATGCGGGCGGCTGTCTCATCGAGGGCACGAATCTGTCGGAGGGCCGGGGCACGACGCGGCCTTTCGAGTGGATCGGGGCGCCCTACCTCGAGGCGCACCGGTACGCGGCCGCGCTCGAACGCGAGCGGCTACCCGGCGTGCGCTTCCGTCCTGCGCGCTTTTTGCCGACGTTTCAGAAGTGGGCGGGACGACTCTGCGAAGGTGTTCAGGTGCACGTGACCGACGCGACGCGCTTCAAGCCGTTCCTGACGGGGCTAGCCGAGGTCGCGATCGCGCGCCGACTGGCGCCGCGAGGTTTCGCGTGGCGGCGGCCGCCCTACGAGTTCGAGGCGCGGCGCCTGCCGATCGACATCCTGTGTGGGACCGACACGATTCGACGGGCGATCGAAGGTGGGACACCGCTTGCAACGATCGAGCTTGCGTGGCAGCGCGATCTCGAACGCTGGAAGCGGCGCCGCGCTCCCTATCTACTGTACCGCTAGGTCCCAAACACGCTCGAGAAGAAGTTCCTCACGCTGTGGCCGAAGTCCACGGCGCCGTCACGTACGCTTTCCCAGGCGCTCTTGGCCTTCGGCTCGGCGGCCTTTCCGCCCTCCTTGATCTTTTCCCCGCTGTACTTCGCCCCCTCGACGACAGAGTTGCCGATACCCTTGGCCGTTTGCTCGACGCCCTCGCCGATCTTGCCGTCGCCGATCTTCTTCGCGCCGGTCTCGACCTGCCGGGTCGCGGCCTTCACCTTCGAATCGTCCGCTGCGAAGGCGTACAGCGCCGAGACGGCGAGCACGGCGCCGGCCAGTACGCTGGTAATGAGCCTCATGACAAACTCCTCATGCCCATGCGAGGCGCGCGGAGGGGATCATCCTGCCGTATACCCGCGCGAGCGCATGCAGCTCGCGTACGACGCTCGGTAGTGCTCGTCGTGCTGCTTGTTTTCGTTGAGTCCGTAGAGCGTGCCGCCTCCGGCGCCCACCATGCCGCCGATCGCGGCGCCCTTGCCCGCGCCCTTCCCGCCTCCGGCCACCGCGCCGCCGGCGGCGCCGACGGCCGCGCCGACCACCGCCCCGAGCGCGGCGTCCTTCACGACCTCCTGCGTCTTGTTTTGCTCGCCGACTTGCGAGGCAGCGTACCGATTACAGGCGTCGACGACCTCCTGCGTCGGGACCGCCGGGGTCGCTGGCACCGCCGGTGCTACCTGATGCGTCGGTGGCTTGACAGTGGTGGCCCGCGCGGGCTGGGCCGGGCGGGTTCCCGCCGCGATCATCGGCTCCGATTCCGGGCCCGACCCCGACCAGTTGGCGACGACGAGCCCAGTGACGAGGGCCGTTGCCATGACGAGCGCCAGGACGAGTGCCGTCACCTTCCAGGGATTCCAGCTCTGGTCCATCATTTGCCCCCTTTGCCATTACCGCTCACGCTTTCGTCGTGACCGGGACCGGTGGACTGGCCGTATTTGGTGACCACCTGGCCGAGACTTTTCTCCTGCACGAGCCCCTGCGCCTTCATGTCCCTGAAGACCTGCCCCCAACCCTGACCGGTTTGCCTTCTCGCTGCGATCTCATTCAGCGTGAGGGGTCGGGCGGTCGACGTCGGCCGGGTAGTGCCAGTCGCGAACGGTGCAGCATTCTGGGCCTCGTACAGCGAGGCGGCGACCTTCTGGTTCCCAACCGACAGCTTGTCGAACGCACCCGTGGGCGCGCCGAAAGTCTTCGAGTTCGTCTGGGCCAGCACAGCCGATCCGACTGCCAGGCCCGGTGCGACGGTCCCGATGGCGAACGCGACGAGCCAAGGACGCATCAGGTTTTTCCCTTTGTCGGTCTTCCATGGTCAGCAAGTGCAGCCGCCGTGCCAGAACCGAGTGGATCGAAACTCAGGGAATTTATAGGCGCCCGTTGGTGTTGGCGGCGTCGCGTCGGGCACATCGGTGTCAGCCGCCTGACAGTGAGCGCCTCCAGCAGGTCGCAGTCGCGAGCCGACCGCAGCCTATAATCGCAATGTGGGTAATCTCGAGACGCTCGTCGGCGAACGGCTGATGTTCGGCCTGTCCGGCCCCAGACTCACCGATGCGGACGTCCGTCTTTTCCGCGACACGCGCGCCGCCGGGCTCATCCTGTACCGGAGGAACTTCGAGACGCCGGACCAGCACGGCCGCCTCCTGCGCGACCTCGAGTCGGCCCTTGGCCGGCGCTTGCTCGTCGCCACCGATCACGAGGGCGGCCGCATCGTCATGCTGGGTCGCGCCACGACGATTTTCCCCGACAACCTCGCGACCGGGACCGCGGGCGACGAGGCGTTCGCCTTTCGCCAGGGCCTCTTCGAGGCGCGCGAGCTGCGGCGGCTCGGAGTGGACGTGAACTTCGCGCCCGTGCTCGACGTCCTCACGGAGCGCTACAGCCCGAACATCGGGATCCGCTCGTACGGCAAGGACCCGACCGTGGTCACCCGCTACGGCGTCGCGCGAATCAAGGGGATGCAGAAGGGCGGCCTCTCGGCGTGCGCCAAGCACTTCCCGGGCAAGGGCCACTCGCCGCTCGACGCCCATCTTCGATTGCCCACGATCGACTCGACCTGGGCCGAGATGCGCGCGACGCACCTCCCGCCCTTCCTCGCCGCCGTCGAGGAAGGCATCGAGTGTCTGATGACGAGCCACCCCGTCTACCCGAACCTCGACACGACGCGCGTGCCGGCGACGTTCTCGCGGCGCATCGTCCACGACTGCCTGCGCGGCGAAGTGGGGTTCTCGGGTGTGATCGTCTCGGATGACCTCGAGATGGGCGCCATCGGCGAGACGTGCCCGATCGGCGAGGCGGTCGTGAGGACGGCCGCGGCCGGCCACGATCTCCTCCTCGTCTGCCACACGGAACCGGCTCAGCGCGCCGCGGCTCGCGCCCTCGTCGATGCGTACCGCTCCGGCGCGCTTCCGATCCGCGACCTCGAGGCCGCGGCCGAGCGAGTGCGTCGCCTTCGCGAGCGGCGCGCCACTCGCTTCGAGGGTGGTGCGCCGGCGCCGGAACCTGATGCGGGACCGCTCGCGCGAGCGATCGCGACCCGCTCCGTCACCGTCCTGACGCCCGGGCGTCCCGATCTGCGTCGCGCGCTGAACGGGCGTGTCGGCGTCGTGTTCCCGCGTTTTTCGGATCTCGCGCCGCGGATCACGATCGAGCCCGAGGTCGCCGCCGAGACGGCCTACGTCGCCGATGCGTTCGGGCGGGCGGGCGTCGCGCCCGTGACGCACGTGGTCGGGATCGAGCCGACCGACCCGGAGATCGCTGGCGCCGTTGCCCTGGCCGAGGCATCCGACGCGGTCGTGCTGTTCCTGTTCGACGCCCACCTCTATCCGTCGAACGCGCAACTGCTCGCCGAGCTCCAGACGCGAGCGCGCGCGCTGGCCGTCGTGGTCCTTCGCGACCCGTACGACGCGGCCCTGCTGGCTCCGGGCGTGCTGGGCCTCACCGCCTACGGGTTCAGGAAGTGCCAGCTCGACGCGGTCGTCGCTCGTCTCCTCCACGGGTGAGCCGCCTTCCGCGGCCGCCCGCCGAAATCCTGGCGATCGACTGGGGCTCGACGCCGGCCAAGCGCCAGCTGTGCCGGGCGGTGCTGCGTCGCGGCCGCTATGTCCTGGCCCCGCCGCGGCCGGTGGAGGACGTCGGCGCGCTCGAGTTGCCCGACGGTGCACTCGTCGCGTTTGACTGTCCCATCGGCGTCTCGCGCACGTACGCGGCGATAGCCGGCCTTCGCTCGTTCCGCGAGGCGCTCGGCGCCTTCGGGGCCGGCCGGTTCCGTCACTTCTACGAGTTTGCCGCTCGGGCGGAGGACATCACGACCGAGCGCCCCTTCTATCCGCTCCGAGCGCTGAAAGGGACCTCCCGCGAGGCCCTCCGGAAGGGGCTCGGGAACGCGGCGTTCGCGCCGCGCGAATGCGACCGGCAGACGGGCGCCGGGCCAATCTTCTGGCTGGTCGGCCCTCGGCAGGTTGGCCGATCGGCCGCCTGCGTCTGGCGCGACATCATCACGCCGCAGCTCGACCGCGTGGCGCTCTGGCCGTTCGATGGGCCGCTCATGGAGCTGGCCGCCTCGGGTCGCCCGGTCATCGCCGAGATGTACCCGGCGTTCCTCCTCCGGACGCTCGGGGTCACGGTCGCCCGCAAATCGGATCCGGCGGCGCGCGCCGCGTGCGGCGGCGCGCTGCTCCGCGGCGTCGAGACCGACGCCCGGATCGATCTCGACGCGGTCGGGGGCCTCCTGCGCGGGGGCTTCGGACACTCGAGATCCGGCGAGGACCCCTTCGACGCGACGACTGCCTGCATCGCCCTCGCGAAGCTCGTGCTCAACGACGCGGTGCCGGAGCCCCCGGATTACGCGCGTGTCGTGGAGGGATGGATCCTCGGCCTCGGTCCGGGTGTTAGCCCGGTCGGGGGGGACCCCGGCGCGCTGCCGCGGAGAAGATGAGGGCCAGGAGCATCGTCACGATCGTCCCGAGGACCACTAGCCACGACCACCCGAAGGTGAGCACCTTCATCTCGGAGAGCACGAGCAGGGTCAGGTTTCACTCCTCCCGTCGCGATGTAGACGATCGAGACGACCACGAAGATCGCAATCGTCGGCAGGAGCGACCAGCCCAAGAGATGCGCCACCGCCACCGCTGTGACCGTGAGCGCACACCCGAGCCGGCCAGACGCGTAATGAAGAAGAAGATCGAGCCGTCAGCTGGCTCGCCTGCCCGTAGCGGTGCAAGAGGAACTCGTAGATCGTCGTCACGTTGTGCGGGTAGAAAGCCGGGATCAGGCCAGGTGAGCACGATCCATTCTAGCGGGACGGGCCTTCGACTCTCGAAGACTGTGACGGCGCCGGGCGGGGGCGGGGCGCCCCCCACCGGACCCTGTTGTGAACAGTGTCTCGTCTCACGCCCGGTCCGAGGACCGCAGGGCTTCGAGTCGCGCGGCCCGGTGGGGGCGCTCCGCCCCCGCCCGGCGCCGCGACAGTCGCTAGAGCTTCTTGCCTCCGCGCTCGGCCACGGCGGCCTCGAAGCTCTTCTTGCGCATGCGCTCGACGAGCGCCGCGTAGGATTCTGCCTGGATGATTCGGTCGAACTGGCTGCGATAGGTCGAGACGAAGCTCACGCCGTCGATCTGCAGATCGTAGACGCGCCACCGACCGTCCCGAAGGTGGAGCCGGTAATCGAGCGCGATCTCGCTGCGGCGATCCGTGAGGATCTTCGACCGCACCGTGGCGTAGCTCGCGTCGACCGCTTCCCCGAAGTACGCGATGTTCTCGCCCGCGTACGCCTCGACCCGGGTGACGTAGGAGCGCTCGAGCAGGTCGGTGAAGAGCGCCACGAACTCGGCCCGCTCATCGGCAGAGCGTGCGGCCCAGTGGCGGGAGAGCGTACGCCGCGTCACTTCCTCAAAATCGAAGAGCTCTCGCGCGAGTCTCCGGATCTCGGTACGCCGATCCGCTGCTTGCCGTGCCGTCGACTCGGTTTTCGCAGTATCGCCGTCTTGCAGCAGCGTGACCACGCGGCCGACCGCCGACTCCACGGTCTCTCGCGGGCCCATCCCGGGCGCCGCGACCGCTCCGGCCACCATAATCCAGGCTGCGAGTGTCTTGCCCATTACCAGATCCTCCGGCCCCTATTTCAGCATCAGCTGTGCCAGGGCCTGAATAAGCGGAAAGCGTGTCATTTCAGAACCCTTCGGATCACTGCCCGGAGCCTCATAATGGACAGAGTGGCAATCCCGTCCGCGGTTCGACACGAGGCTCGGCGGAAGCCGGTGTGCGTCGGCGCCGACGTCGGCGGAACGTGGGTCCGCATCGCCGTCTGGACCGGCACGCGCCGCGTCCCGACGGTCGTGGTTCCCGCCGACCGAGATTTGCAGAAGCTCGCCTCGGTATTGCACGTCGTGTGGCGGCGTCTCCGGTGGAGCCGCCGGCGCGTCGCGTCGCTTGTCGTGGCCTCGCGCGGACTCTGGACCGTCCGCGAGCGACAAGCACTCGCGCGCCGGCTGCAAGCGCTCGCGGGCCGCGTGCGGGTTATCTCCGACTCGCAAGCCGCGCTGCTGGGCGCGCTCGGACAGCGGCCGGGCGTGCTCCTGCTGTCGGGCACCGGATCGATCATCGTTGGTTGGAACGCGCGGAGCCGCTGGGCGCGGGCCGGAGGTCTTGGACCGCTCGTCGGCGACGAGGGCTCCGGCTTCTGGCTCGGCCGCGAGTGGCTCAGGGAGGCGGTCCGCGATGGACACCTCCTGTCCACTCTCCGGGCTGTCCACGCGCCGGACCCGGTCAAGACAATTGCCGCCCTGGCGCCGCGCGTACTCGCGCGCGCGCGCCGTGGCGACCGGCGCGCACGGCGAATCGTGGCGGAAGGCCAGCGTCATCTCGCGGCACGCGCCCTCGAGGTCGCGCGGACGCTGAAGCTCCCGCAGCCGGTGGATGCAAGCTGGGCCGGAAGCGTGCTCGACGATCCGTGGTTCCGCGCCGGGACGATGCGCGCCGTCGCCCGCGCCGGGCTCCGGGCGCGCTGGCACCGGCCCGCCGAGGAGCCCGTCGTCGCCGCGGCACGGCTCGCCGCGACGCGGGCGCGCGCGTGACGCCCCGCCGGCTCGTGATCACCGTGTGCCCGCGTGAGCCGGGCAGCGTGGCGTTGCCGATCGCGCGTGGCGGACGGTCCGTCAGGCTGAACGCGGCGGCGATCGGGCGCCATCTGCGGGAACTCGTCGCCGAGCGGGGGCTCGACGAGCGCGTGCGGCTGCGCGAGGGGTGCGCCGGCGGTTGCTCGGCGCCGGGCCCCAATGTCTCGGTCGAGATCTTTCCGATGACGCGCCCCGGCGAGCGGGAGGACCACGTCGCCGTCGATTGGAAAACCTACGTCTACTCACTGGCGTCCCTCGATTGCCTGGCCGCCGTCATCGAGGAGAACCTTGGGTCGAGCCGGGGGCGGACCCGGCGCTGAGCCGGCTCAGAGCCAGCCGGAGCGCTTGAAGCGGTAGTAGAGAAACCCGCAGGCCCCGAACATGATGGCCATCACCACCGGGTAGCCAAACGGCCACTCGAGCTCGGGCATGAATTTGAAGTTCATGCCGTAGACTCCCGCGATCATCGTCGGCACGGCGATGATCGCCGCCCAACCCGCCAGCCGCTTCATGTCCTCGTTCTGGGAGACCGAGATCAGCGAGAGGTTCGCCTCCAGCGCGGTCGTCAGGAGCTCCCGCAG
Organism: Candidatus Rokuibacteriota bacterium; assembly: GCA_003221655.1. Taxonomy (GTDB): domain Bacteria; phylum Methylomirabilota; class Methylomirabilia; order Rokubacteriales; family CSP1-6; genus AR31. The sequence goes on along the minus strand of QHSV01000017.1, from coordinate 2,884 downwards.
CGTGTCGATCATCTCGTTGATCCGGATCGCGTGGTCGTAGACATCGCGGAAGTAGACGCGGGCGTCCTCGGGAACCAGCGCGACGTCGGCGCGCACGAGCCGGTTGCACATGTCGACCAGCGGGACGACCGCTCGCTTCACCTCGAGGAGGTCGCGCTTGAGCCCGTAGATGCGCTCGGTGGTCTCCCGGGTGAGGGTCTGTCTGAAGATGTTGTCCTCGAGCGTCTCCAGCTTGTCCTCGAACGCGTCGACGACCGGGAAGTACTGGTCCACGATGAAGTCCATGAGCGAGTACAGGACGAAGCCGGGCCCCTTGGCCAGGAGCTCCGGGTTCGCCTCGCAGCGCGAGCGCACCTCGACATAGGGCAGCGAGGGCCCGTGTCGAACCGAGACGACGTAGTTCGACCCGACGAAGAGGTGCGTCTCCCCGAAATCGATCCCGCCAGTGGTGGCATCGAGGTGGGCAGTGCGCAGAACGACGAAGAGCGAATCGCCGTAGCGCTCGAGCTTCGGCCGCTGGTGGGCGCGGGCCGCGTCCTCGACGGCGAGGTCGTGGAGCGCGAACTCCTGCTGGACCTCCGAAAGCACTGCGTCGTCCGGCTCGTGGAGCCCGATCCAGACGAACCGGCCCGCCTGCTTCAGGACCTCGCTGATATCGGGGATCGCCACCTCCCCGATCCGGAGGCCGCCCGCGTACGCCACGCTGTTCACCACGCCGTTCATGCCCGGCCCTCCCGGGCCAGCGTAGCGCGTCCGCCAAGCAAGCGGTACGCCAGCGGCCCCGTGAGCGCCGCCCCCGCGCCGGCGATCGTGTTGCCCCATCCCGCGGTCGCCATCGCGCCGAGGGCGAAGAGCGCGGGGCACACGACGACGACGGCCGCGCCCGCCGGGCCGCCGGGCACTCGCCACGGGCGGTTCATCGCCGGCTCGGTCGCCCGCAACCTCACAAATGCCGCCAGCTCGATCAGCAGCGTGATCGAGTAGAGCCAGATGTTCAGGACGATCAACTCCTTGAACGAGAAGACGGCGAAGGCCGCGTAGCACGCCGCCGAGACGATGATCGCGGCCCAGGGTGTCCCGAACCGCGGACTGACCAAGGCGAGCCACGCGGGCAGCGCCTGCTCGCGGGCCAGGATGTACGGCAGACGCGAGTTGGTTAGCACGAGCGACATGAAGAGTCCCGCGCTGCTCACGACAGCGCCGAGAGCGACGGCGTGACCGAGCCAGTCGCCGCCGACCGATCGCGCGATCTCGGGGAGTGCGCCCGTCGTCCAAACGCTCCACTCGACGGTGCCGCCCGCCAGCGCGGCGCCGACCGGCAGGACGTACGCCAGGCCGATCACGGGCAGCGCCAGGAAGAGCGCGGCGCGGAAGGTCCGCTCGGGCGCGCGCGTCTCGCCGAGCACGGTCGCGGGCGTGTCCCATCCCGAGTAATTCCACATCACGACGGCGAGGCCCACGCCGAGTCCCGCGCCGAGGGTCCGGTCTTCGAGAGCGAACGGCGTCCACGGTGCCCCGCGTGATGCCGCGACCCCGGCGATCGTGAGAGCAGCGATCGGCAGGAGCGCCGCGATCGCGAGCACGACGGCGGCGCGTCCCGTGGGTCGGACGCCGGCCAGGTTCAGACCTGTGAGCAGCACGATGAAGGTGAGGGCCAGGAGCCAACGCTCTGTCGACGACATGCCCGGCCACCAGAATCTGACGTATTCCACGAACAGCGCCGGATAGACGGCAACGTCCACGAAGCTGTCCAGCCAGCTCCACCAGCCGACTTGAAACGCCCAGTAGGGCCCGAAGGCGCGGCGCGTCCACGTCACGTAGCCGCCTTCGTCCGGCATGGCCGCGGCGAGCTCGGCCATCACGAGCGCGACGGGCAGGCTCCAGAACACCGGGGTCAGCACCAGCAGGAGCAGCGCCAGTCCGGGGCCGAAGGAGGCAACCGTGTCCTCGACGCCGTAGGGCCCGCCGCTCACGTTGAAGAAGACGACCGCCGCCAGCGACAGGACGCCCAGCTCGCGCTTGAGCCCTGCTGTCAGCTCACTTCCCCTGGGCGGCGGCGATGAGCCGCGGAAGATCGGTCACCCACTCGTCGATCGGGCGGGTGGCGTCCACCGTGATCTCGAGCTTTCCGCTCGGCAGACGGCGGACGCGCCCGGGCGCGGCGGGGCCGAGCGGGATCACCAGCGACTCCCGGTGAATGCCGAGAGCGTCGGTCACCGCGAAGATCGCGTCGATCTCTCTCATCGTCACGACCTCAAGCATCGACGCCCACCTCGACGGCGCGCTCCGTGATCGGTCGCCACGTCTCGAGCATCCGCATGCCGGGGTCCTCCTCTCGCTCCGATCGAACGCCCTGCTAGACTAATGGACCGACTGCGCGAAGGCGAGCTTGAAACACGTGAAGGAAGGAGATCGCATGCCCGCTTCTGACGACGCGCTTCTCGCCGGTCTCACCGTGCTCGATTTCACGCGCGTGCTGGCCGGCCCCTACTGCACGCGCCTGCTCGCCGACCTGGGCGCGCGCGTGATCAAGGTGGAACGCCCGGGCGAAGGAGACGACACGCGGCGGGGCCACGTCCAGATCGAGGAGGGGCGCACCGATCAGGCCACGTACTTTATCCGGATCAACGCCGGCAAGTCGAGCCTCGCGCTCGACCTCGCGCATCCCAAGGCGCGCGAGGTCGTGCTGGATCTCGCGCACGCCGCCGACGTCGTGGTCGAGAACTTCCTGCCGGGAGTCGTCGCGAAGCTCGGCTGCGACTACGCCACGCTCACGGCCGTCCGGCCCGATCTCGTCTATTGCTCGATCTCCGGCTTCGGCCAGACCGGGCCTCTGAGCCTGCAGCCCGCGTTTCACCACATCATCAACGCCATGTCGGGTGTG
>QHSV01000370.1 GCA_003221655.1 Candidatus Rokuibacteriota bacterium | reverse complement strand
CACCGACCCGTCGGCGTTCGCCAAGCTCGCCGAGACCGCGCGAGCCCAGAGCCGGTAGCTCGTGGGGCACCCCCGCGTCGACGCTATCGTCCAGCAGGCGCGGGAGGCCGTCGCCGCCGCGCAGTCGTCGGCCGAGCTCGAACGGATTCGCGTCAGCGTTCTCGGTCGCCAGGGCGAATTGACGCAGCTTTTGCGATCGCTCGGAGCGCTCGCCCCGGAGGAGCGGCCGCTCGTCGGCGCGGCGGCTAACGAAGCCAAGCGCGAGCTCGAGGCGCTCCTCGACGCGCGGCTCGCCGCGACGTTCGAGGCCGAGCGGCAGGCCGAGCGCCGGCGGCAAAGACTCGACCTCACACTCCCCGGCCGCCGGCCGCCCCAGGGCTCGCTCCACCCGCTGACGCGC
>QHSV01000369.1 GCA_003221655.1 Candidatus Rokuibacteriota bacterium | reverse complement strand
CCGGGTGATGCTGGCGCAGAAGCCGCCGGTGCGCATCATCGTGCCCGGCAAGGTGTACCGCCGGGACGTCGCCGACATGACGCATTCCCCGATGTTCCACCAGGTCGAAGGGCTCGCGGTCGATCGCGGGATCACGATGGCGGATCTCAAGGGCACGCTCGAGCTGTTCGCGCGCGAGATGTTCGGGCCGCGGTCACGCATCCGCTTCCGGCCGTCCTTCTTCCCGTTCACCGAGCCGTCCGCCGAGGTCGACGTGCTGTGCTTTGTCTGTCACGGCGACGGCTGCCGGCTCTGCAAGCAGGGCGGCTGGCTCGAGATCCTCGGCTCGGGCATGGTGCATCCGCACGTCCTGCGCAACGTCGGGTACGACCCCGAGGAGGTCACCGGCTGGGCGTTCGGCATGGGGATCGAGCGCATCGCGATGCTCAAGTACGGCATCGACGATCTCCGCCTGTTCTTCGAGAACGACCTACGTTTCCTAAGGCAGTTCGCATGACGGCGCCACCCCGCATCCTTCTCAGGCCACCCTCGGTGGCACCGTGCTCGCGGCCCCCGCTACCATGAAGATCCCGTACGCGTGGATCAGAGAGTTCGTCGACCTGCGGCTGACGGCCGCGCAAGCCGCCGACCGCCTCGTCAACGCCGGTATCGAGGTCGCGTCCGTGACGCCGCTGGCGCCCGACTGCAAGGGCGTCGTCGTCGGGGAAATCGAGGCGATCGAGCGCGAGCTCGGCGCGAGCCATGGCCACCGGCTGGTTGTCTGCCGCGTGAGCACCGGACGCGAGCACTATTCCGTCGTGTGCGGCGCGCCGAACACCAAGGTCGGCACCCGCGCCGCCTTCGCGCCCCCCGGCGCCGTCCTGGCGGGTGGCCGCCGGATCGCCACGGCGAAGATCCACGGCGCCGAGTCGCAGGGCATGCTCTGCTCGGAGCGGGAGCTCGGGATCGGCGAGGAACACGAGGCGGGCATCCTGCTTCTGGACGGCGCCCGGCCCGGCGCTGACCTGATCGCGGCGCTCGGTCTCGACGACCACGTGCTCGAGGTCGAGATCACCCCGAATCGGCCCGACTGCCTCTCCGTCGTGGGTATCGCGCGCGAGCTGGCGGCACTCACCGGCGCGCGCTTCCGCCTGCCGACGATCGCGCTGAAGGAGTCGGGTGAGGCCGCGCGAACGCTCGCGCGCGTGCGCATCGAGGCGCCGGATCTGTGCCATCGGTTCACGGCGCGTGTCATCAACGGCGTCACCGTCGGCCCCTCGCCGGGCTGGCTCCGGGCGCGGTTGCGCGCGGTCGGGCTTCGCCCCATCAGCAACGTCGTGGACGCCACCAACTACGTCCTCTGGGAGCTCGGCCAGCCGCTGCACGCCTACGATTACGAGAGCGTCGCCGACGGGACGATCGTCGTGCGTCGCGCCCGGGCAGGCGAACGCTTTACGACCCTGGACGGCGAGGAGCGGGCGCTGGATGCCTCGATGCTCCTCATCGCCGATCCGCGCCGGGCCATCGGGCTGGCCGGGGTCATGGGAGGCGCCAACACCGAAGTGGCCGACCGGACGACGCGCATTCTGCTGGAGAGCGCATGGTTCGCCCCTGCCTCGATCCGGCGCACGTCACGCGCGCTCGGCCTCAGGACCGACGCCGCGTATCGTTTCGAACGGGGGGCCGACATCGAGATGCTGGTGACGGCGTCCGCCCGCGCCGCGGCGCTCATCGCCGAGCTGGCGGGTGGCGCGATCGCCCGAGGCGTCGTCGACGCGTATCCCGGGAAGCGCAAGCCCCAGCGCGTACGCCTCAGGATGTCGCGGGTGAAGCGCGTCCTCGGCGTGGCGCCGCCGTTGGCGCAGGCGAGGAAGATTCTCGCGGGTCTCGGCCTGCCGGGGAGGGCTCGGGGCGCCGACCTCGAGGTCACGGTGCCAAGCTTCCGCCGCGACCTTGCCATCGAGGACGATCTCGTCGAGGAGATCATCCGTGTCTGGGGCTACCATCGGATCCCGTCCACGCTGCCCAGCGGCGCGATCGCCCTCGTCACGCACCCGGCGACCCTGCGCCAGAGCCAGACCGTCCGCCGGGCGCTCGTGGGCGCGGGGCTCGCGGAGGTGATCACACATAGCTTCAGCGATCCCGCGCGCGCCGCGCTCTTGCGCCGGCCGTCCGATCCGGCGCCCGTCGAGCTGCTGAATCCGTTGTCCCAGGACGCCTCGTGGCTGCGCTCGAACCCGCTGGAAGGGGTCCTCGGCGCGGTGGCGACCAACGTGAGGCGCCAGCACCCCGACGTCAGGATCTTCGAGCTCTGCAAAACCTACGCTCGCGCCGTCGAAGCGGATAAAACGGGCGTGTCGGAGCCGGCTCGCGCCTCTCTCAGGCCACCCTCGACACAAGCCGGCCTCCCGGACCCCGCTACAACAGAACCGCGCTGGCTCGCGATCGCCCTCACGGGCGCGCGGGGCGAGCCGGGCTGGTACGGGCCGAACGAGCGGGCCAACGTCTACGACGCGAAGGGGCTCGCCGAACACGTGCTCGACGCGCTCGGCGCGCGGGCGAGCACGGGCGGCGCCGGCTCGCTCGGTGGATTCGAGCCCGACTGTCACGGTACGCTCGTGGCCGACGGCGGCGCGATCCTCGGCGAGTTCGGC
>QHSV01000368.1 GCA_003221655.1 Candidatus Rokuibacteriota bacterium | reverse complement strand
GGACTACGCGATGGCGGACATCGTCACCGACGGCCGCGTGATCATGGGCGTGGGGCGCGGGTATCACTCGCGCGAGGTGGAGACGTTCGGGGCGCCGGTCATCGATCAGGCGGCGAACCGGGAGCTGTTCGAGGAGCAGATCGACCTCCTGCTCCGGTGCTTCAACGCGGAGTCGTTCAGCCACCACGGCAAGCGCTACGACTGTCCGCCGCCCGTGGAATACCGGGGCTATCAGCTCACCGACATCACCTGCGTCCCGCGGCCGAAGCACCTGCCCGTCGAGATCTGGATGCCGATCGCGAGCAGCAAGTCCATCGACTACATGGCCAGCAAGAACTTCAAGGCGATGGTGACCCTCAATGGCGAGAAGATCCTCGACGACGTGGTGAAGGCGTATCGCGACGCCTGCGCGAAGCACGGCCGTCCCAAGCAACTCGGCGAGGACATGATCTGGGGCGCCGGGCTCTACCTCGCCGATACGCCCGAGGAGGCCAAGCGGCGCGTCGAGCCGTCCCACGACGAGCGCTACAAGTGGTTCGCGCCATTCGGCTTCGTGCGCTACGCCGACGAGCACGGTCGCACGTGGGGCACGCCGGGCGCGCCCGCGCGCGTGCCCTCGCTCGCCGACGGCATCCAGCAGAAGGCGTGGTTCTGCGGCCCGCCGGCGCACGTGATCGAGGGCATCAAGGCCGTCGCGGCGAAGTATCCCGGGCTCGAGGACTTCATGATCCACTGGGCGGAGGGCCTCTCGGCGAAGGAGTTCAAGGAGCAGCTCCGCTGGTTCGCCCGCGACGTGCTGCCCGCGTTCCAGACGCGCTGAGCGGTTGCGCTCGGCGGTCCCGGAGCCCCGATACCCCTACTGGGTATCGTTGCCTCGGCGGCAAACCCCGAGGTGCGGTTTTTTGCTTTTTGCCCCCCTCGTACGTGTGGTAGGAATACCCCCGAGACAGTCAGGAGCGAGACACCACCACGAGGTAAGGAGGGGTCATGGCGAAGGGGAAGAAGGCGTTCGGCGGGTACTCGATCAGCTTCAAGGGCTGCAAGGACTCGGCCGAGTCCATCTTCGGCGGCTCGCCGATCGGGCCATCCGAGATGACGAAGAAGATCTGGGCCTACGTGAAGCGGAAGAAGCTGGCCGGCAAGAGGTAGGGCGGCCGACTCTTCACGCCGTCACGGGCGGCTCGCATCGGGCGAGCCGCCTTCTTTTTTCCTTCGGCGAGATCTCAGCGAGGGAGCAGGTCGAGCGTGGGAACGACCACGTCGGGGCGCACACCGAGCTCCTCCTCGGGCGCGCTCGTGCGGTTGCACCAGGCGACCCGATAGCCGAACGCCTTCGCCCCGGCCACGTCCCAGGCGTTCGAGGACACGAACAGGAGCTCGCCCGCGGCGATGCCCAGCGTCTGGGGCCCCAGCGCGTACACGAGCGGTGACGGCTTGTAGGTTTTCACCGTGTCGACGGAGATGACGTACTCGAGATGCGGGGCGAGCCCGCTCGAGGCGACCGCGGCCGCCAGCATTCTCGGCGCACCGTTCGAGAGCACCGCGCGCGGCCGGCCGGCGAGGCGCTCGAGGGCGGCTTTCACTTCGGGGAAGCAGGCGAGCGAGAGGTACGCCTCCATCAGGCGCCGCACCTGCGCCTCCGTCGCGGTGAGTCCGAGCCGGCGGATGGTATGGCGGAGCGCCGACTCGGTCACGGCCCAGAAGTCGGCGTAGACGCCCATGAGCGCCCTCAACCACGTGTACTCCAGCTGCTTCTGCCGCCAGGTGGCCGACAGCGTCGCCGGATCGTCCGTGATCGCGCGGCCGGCTTCGACCACCGAGTGAACGTCGAAGAGCGTGCCGTACGCGTCGAAGACATAGCCGTGGATCGGGCTCACTGCGTAAGCGTCGTGCGCCGCGTGCGGGCCGGCCGCTTCGGCGGGCGGGGCTCGGGGGGGCTCTCCAGCCCGGCCTCGACGAAGCCGAACTTCAGGAGCTTCTTCGCGTCGAGGAACGAGGCGGTCCGGGTGCGCGAGCCGAGAACGATCATGACGAATTGCTGCCCGTCGCGCCACGCCGACACGGCGAGGTTGTAGCCGGCCTCGTGCGTGAATCCGGTCTTGAGCGCCTGCACGCCCAATGGGTCGTTGAACAGCGGAATGTGGCGCGCGTACACGCGGCCCCGGTAGACGAACGTCTGCCCGCCCAGCATCGGCCGCGCCGCGGGGTGGTCCCGGAGCAGGCGGGCGATCAGCTGGGCGAGGTCGCGGGCGTTACTCCGCTGGGCTGGATCGGGGAGCCCGTGCGGGTTCGCGAACCGCGTGGAGTGGAGCTCGAGCTCCTGCGCCTTCGCGTTCATCCTGCCGACAAAGCTCCATTCGTCTCCGGCGAGTCGCTCGGCGAGCGCCGTCGCCGCGTCGTTCGCCGAGGCGATCGCCACGCCTTCCAGGAGCACGTGGAGCGGGACGGACTCGCCCGCGCGGAGGCCCATCCGAGCCCGCGGTGTCAACGCGGCGTATCGGCTGACCGGGACCAGCTCGTCGAGGTCGGCGCGCCCGGCTTCGATGTCCTGGAACGCGAGGTAGAGCGTCATCAGCTTCACGAGACTGGCGGGTGCACGCTCCTCGTCGGGATTCTTGGCGAAGAGCGTCCGGCCCTCGGGATCGAGCAGCAAGACGGCTTCCGCGGAGAGGGAGGGTGGGCGTCCGTCGGCAGCGGGCCGCTCCGGCTGGGCGGTCGCGGTAGGGGGAGCAATGGCGGCGGCAAGCACCGCCAGGACGGCGAGCGCGCGGCCCGGGTGCACTGAGATCGATTCTAGCCAGCGCGCGGCGCGGCCGGCAAGGAAAAAGCCGGTCAGCGGACCGCCTGTCTCAACTCTTTCGACGGCTTGAAGCGCGGGATCCCGCGAGCGCGGCCCGGAGCGCCCGCTCGGAGCCCGCCTTCGGCCACCCGGCGGCCGCTGCCATCCGCGCCACGAGGTCGGCCTTTGTCATGAACGGCTACATCCCGAACGCGCCACGCGCCTCGTCCATCACGGTCGCGTCGATGGTCGAGTATCCGCGCTCGGCGGCGAACCGCTCGATGGCGCGCCGGGCCATCGGTCGGATGAACGACGGAACCCGCTCGACGCGCGCCTCGGCCTCGGACGTCCAGACGACGGCAGCCGGTACGGTCGTGGCACTCTCGTTGACCATGGCGGCGAAGGGACAGCCGGCGGCCTCTGCACCCGCGCCGACCTCCGCATTCTGACCTGGGATCCGGAGATCGGCGAGTTCACGACGAGCCGAAGGGGTTCGCGACGTGGCGGGAGGCGGAGGAGGCCGGGCGCTTCCTGCGTCCACGGGCGTCCCCGTGCGGTTGCGGATAGGTTGCATCTCATGCCGCGTTCTGCCACGATTTGCCGAGGCGCCGGCCCGAAGAGTCCGGAACTTATGGATCACGAGGGCTGTTCGTAATCAGCAGGTCGCGGGTTCACGTCCCGCCGCCGGCTCCATGTTGTCCCGCGTCCCTGGTCGAAGCCCGGTGAGAGGTGGCGCATGCACGGAATCGGCCGGCGTGAAGAGATCCGCGTTCCCGGAATGCCCGAGCCCATCAGCCACTTCACCAACGTCGTGCGCGCCGGGCGGCTCGTGTTCGTCTCGGGCTGTGTCGCGTCGGACGGGCAGGGGCGCACGGTGGGCGGCAACGACGCGACGGCCCAGGCCCGCCAGGTTCACGAAAATCTGAAGCGTTGTCTCGCGGCCGCCGGCGCGACGTTCGCCGACGTGTGCAAGGTGACCGTGTTTCTCAAGAACATCGCCGACCGCGAGAAAGTCAACATCGCCCGCAAGGAATATTTCGGGCCACACCGTCCCGCCAGCACGCTCGTCGAGATTTCGCGTCTGGTTCGGGACGATCTGCTCGTCGAGATCGAGGCGGTCGCTGTCCTACCCGAGTGAGCGGTGGCCGATTCCGAGTCCCTGTGCGATCGCGCCCAAGCCTACTCGAGGCAGGGCCGATACCACGAGGCTGAGGCGGCGTACCGCGAGGCCGTCCGGATCGACCCCGGTCGACTGAAAGCGTACCTCGGGCTCGGGCTGGTCCTGCGCCGCCAGCGGCGATCGGCGGAAGCGGAAGCGGTCTTCAAGCATGCGATCCTCCTCAAGCCCGACGGTGTCTCGGCCCATATGGAGCTGGGGGGAGCGCTCTTCGAGCAGGCGCGATATCCCGAAGCGGCCGCAGCGTTCCGCGAGGCGATCCGGCTGCGGCCGGATTTTGCGCAGGCGCACGTGAGCCTGGGGCTGGCGCTGGGCCGTCAAGGGGGCTACGACGCCGCGGAGTCCGCGCTGCGTCAGGCGCTCATCCTGAACCCGAACGATGCGACGGCGCTCGCCAATCTCGCGACGGTGCTGCGCCGTCAGCGCAAGGTCGCGGCCGCCGAGGCGGTGCAGCGCGACGTGCTGGCGCGCGATCTCGCGCCCGTCGCGGCACAGCGCGATCTCGGCGACACCCTCTACGAGCAGGCCCGGTATCCCGAGGCGGCCGCGGCGTACCGCGAGGCACTCGCGCTCGCGCCGAGCGACGCGAAGGCGCGCCGGGGTCTCGGCTTGGCCCTCGAGCGGCAGGGCCACCTGGCCGAAGCCGCCGGGGCCTATCGCGATGCGATCCGGCTACGCCCAGAGGACGCCAGCCTGCGCGAGCGGCTCGGCGTCGTGCTGAGGCGGCGACACCGGGACGCCGAGGCCGTCGCGGCATTCCGCGACATGCTCCGGCTCAATCCTAATGACGCGCGAGGGCACCACCACCTGGCCGTGACGCTCGAGCGACTGGGTCGCTACGGCGACGCGGCGGCGGCGTTCCGTGAAGCGATCCGCCTGCGCCCGACGTACCTTCACGCGTACCTCGGCCTGGCCGCGACGCTGCGACGCCTGGGCAAGTGGGCGGAGGAGGCAGAGGCGTACGCCGACGCCCTGCGGGTCCGTCCTGATGACGCCGATCTCCACTCCGGCAGGGGACTGGCGCTCGGCGCTTTCGGCGACTACGCCGAAGCCGCCGTGGCGTTCCGGCGCGCACTGGCGCTGAGGCCGGGCGACGCTGACCTCCACTACGAGCTTGCAGTCGCCCTCGGACGGCGGGGCCGGCACGCGGAGGCGGAGATCGCGCTGCGCGCCGCGATCCGGCTCCGGCCCGACTCGGTGAAGGCACGCGCGAACCTCGCGCTCTGCCTGGGTCGCCAGAGCAAGCACGTCGAGGCGGAGGCGGCGTACCACGAAGCGCTCGGAGTGCGGCCGAACCATCCGGCGCTCCGTCGCGGGCTCGGTGTCGCGCTCTACTGGCAGGGCCGGTACGCGGAGGCCGAGACCGCGTTCCGCGAAGCCGTTGCGCTCAAGCCGGACTATGCGCGAGCGCACAGCGACCTCGGCGAGATGCTGGCCGAGCAGCATCGCTACGGTGAGTCGGAAACGGCATACCGCGCCGCCATCCGGACCACCCCGGAGTCCGCGGCCGCCCACACGGCGCTTGGCGGGGTGCTGATGGCGCAGCGCCGCTACGCCGAGGCGGCGGCGGCGTGCCGCGAGGCGATCCGGCTCAACTTCGACGAGGCGCCCGCGCACCTCGATTTGTGGGATGCCCTCGACGCGCTCGGGAAGTACGACGAGCTGGAGGCGGCGGCGCGCGCGGCCATCGAGCGGAAGCCCGATCACGCCGACGCCCACGCGCGTCTCGGGCGCGCACTGTTTGCCCAGAGGCGCTACGCCGAGGCGGCGACCGCCTACCGGACCGCCGTCGAGCTCCGTCCGGAGATCCCTCGGTTTCGCGACGGGCTCATGTCGGCGCTAGGGAAGATGCAGTAGCCGCCGGAACTCCTCGAGGTCGCCCCGCGGGACGTCGGGGCGTTGCCGCAGCTGCTCGTGGACGTGCGCGGGGTTTTCGTCGATCGCGCGACTGGCGCGGGTGACGATCTTGGCGAACCGCTTGGCCTCCTTCTCCGCCTTGGCGGTCGCGACTGCGCCGGCGAGCCGTCCGGCGAGGGCGAAGAAGCCGCTGTCGAGCTTCACGAACCCGGTCACGGCGGGCGAGATGAGACTGCGGTGGTCCCCGATTGGATCGACGCCGTACTCGATGACGACCACCGCCTCCCCGCGGATGCTCGGAAGGAACCCCGACTGGTACTGGCCCCGCGCGTACACCACGCGTGTGCCGCTCGCCGCGTACACGACCGAGAACTGCCCGACCACACCCCAGCCGTCGTCGAGCCAGAGGCCTTCCGGGCCCCGCCAGATGCGATACCGGGCAAGCCGCAACGCTCGAGTGAGGTGCGTCGCGAGCTCGGGGTGATCCAGCAGGAATTCGAAGACGTCGCGTCGCACGACGAACGGCTCGCCCGAGGCCTGAACGCTCACCGAGGCGCCCTCCGCGACTTCCTGGAGCCGGGCGCGCTCGGCGGGCGGGATCCGGGTGGGTAGCGTGGCCGACGGCCTGGCCCCAAGGGCGTTCGACCCGAGCAAAACGATTGCAGTGCCGGTGACGGCCCACGCGGTCCACGCACGGCGCCTGGACAACACGACCGCGTCATTATAACCTCTCGACACTACTTACGGGATTCGCCCCGAACGTACGATGCCCCCACCCGGGGGCTCGGGGGGCAGTATGTACCAGTACCTCTACGCAATCGCCGACCTGCTCCCTGCGGCATGGCGTCCTCCGGAGACGAGCGTCGGAGGTCCCGTCGTGCTTCGGCGCCTGGGCGACCTGGTGGTTCTCGCGAGCCCCCTCGACCTCCTGCCGGAGGCCAACGCCCGGACGCTGGCCCTCCACCACGACGTCGTCGCCACGACCCTCGACGCGGCCGCGGTGGTGCCGTTCAGGTTCGGCACCATTGTGCCAACGGCGGACCTCGACGCCTGGCTCGGCGCGCACGCGCAGCTCGTTCGGGCGACGCTCGGTCAGCTTCGGGGCTGCGTCGAGATGAGCGTCAAGCTCCTGCGTCTGCACTGCGGGCACTCGATCGAGCGGACCTGCCGCGAGTGCGCCGACGGCGCGCCGGGCGTCGTCC
>QHSV01000016.1 GCA_003221655.1 Candidatus Rokuibacteriota bacterium | reverse complement strand
TCGTAGAGGTGGGTGCCATCGAAGTAGCTGAGCCCGTGCGGATCGCGCGGGAAGTGCGCCGGCACCCAGTCGAGGATGACCCCGACGCCGCGACGGTGGAGATGGTCAACGAAGGCCATGAACTCCCGCGGACCGCCGTAGCGACGCGAGGGGGCGAAGTAGCCGATGGTCTGATAGCCCCAGGAGCCGTAGAACGGATGCTCCATCACGGGCAGGAGCTCGACGTGGGTGAAGCCCATCTCGGCGACGTAGTCCGCGAGCTGGTCGGCCAGCTCGCGGTAGTCGAGGAAGCGGTCGCCCTGCTCGGGCACGCGGCGCCACGAGCCGAGATGCACTTCGTAGATCGAGAGCGGCTCGTGGAGCAGGTGGCGCCGGGCGCGCGCGGCAAGCCAGGCTTCGTCGCCCCACCGGAAGTCGTCGAGGCTGGTCACGACCGACGCCGTACGCGGCGTCTCCGCTTCGAAGGCGAGCGCATAGGGGTCCGACTTCAGCGCGAGCGGCTGCACGGAGTGCCCGCGGATCTCGAACTTGTAGCGCTCGCCCTCGCCCAGCCCCGGCACGAAAATCTCCCAGATGCCGTTGGCGGGATGAAGACGCATCGGATGGCTCCGGCCGTCCCAGTCGTTGAAGTCGCCCACGACGCTCACGCGCCGCGCGCTCGGCGCCCACACCGCGAAGGCGACGCCGGTCACGCCGTCGAGCACAGCCGAATGCGCGCCGAGCTTCTCGTGGGCGTGGTAGTGCGTGCCCTCCGCGAGGAGGTGGCGGTCGAAGTCGCTCAGCAGCGATGGGAAACGGTACGGGTCCTCGATCTCGGTGACGTGGCCGCCACGCGTCACCTCGAGCCGGTAGGCGAACGGGTCACGCCGGTCGGGCAGCACCGTTTCGAAGAAACCCACGGGGTGCAGCCGCTCCATCGGAGTCGGTGGCGCGTCGGCGGGCAGGACACGGACGGCGGCGGCGCCAGGCACGATCGCGCGCACGGCCACGGCCGCGCCCCCCGGCGTCTGCACGCGGTGCGGACCGAGCACGGCGAAGGGGTCACCGTGCTCGCCGTCCACGACCGCGCGGATCGCGTGCTGGTCCAGCGTCATGCGTGACAGGGAGCGTACGACGCGGTGTCCATGCTGTGATTCAGCGAAGCGGGGCGGCCCGATGCACCGAGGCATCAGGCCGCCAATGCGACGGGATCTGTCAGCGCTTCTTCCGTTCCTCGGACCTGAAGGGCTCCTTCACCACGACCTTGACGCCAGCGATGACGCCGGTCACGGCACGGCGGACCTGCTCACCCGCCGTCGCGCTGACTTCGCCAGCGCCCTTGATGGCGCCGCTGGCCGCCGCTGATGCCGCCTCCTCCGCCCGGAGCCCCGCCTCCTTGGCCCCCGCGATTGAACCTTCCACAGCGCTCCGTGCGGCGGACCCGAGATCGCCCCCGACCTCCGCCGCGCTCTTCACGACCGCTCTGGCGCCGGCGCCGATGCTCTCCGTGGCTTCGACGCCAACCTCCCGCGTGCTGCGGATCACCCCGATGACGCCCCCCTTGGCGGCCGCGCCAATGTCGGCCCCCACGTGGGCCGTCCCCAAGATCGTTCCGCGCAGAACGTCAGACACGGTGCCGGTCAGCGCCGCACCGACGGCGCCGGTGCTCTTGAGAGTATTCACGAGGGTCCCGCTCACGGTGTCAATGGCAGCGTCAACGACCTCGCCTGTCCCTCGAATGCTCTCGATGATCCCCGTCTTCACGGTCTCCACGATGTGTTTCTGCTCGTGCATTGGGAGTCCTCCTGTTTAATTCGGGATCTCGCTCTGAGCCCTCGACGCGCGGGGTGAGCGTTGCTCACCGCGCCCATTTGTCAGCCTATCGAACCCCACCGATGTGTCAAGCGGTTGTCGGAGCGGCAGTGTAAATCTTTCAATGGCTCACGTCAGGGACAGTGATGCGTTTCGGTCAGTCCCGCTCGGCACGGGACCGGTCGGCCTTCTGGGAGGCGCGAGCGGCGGGGACCTTCTCTCGCGTGAGTTCCTTATCCAGCGGTTCGGCTCCCTCGATAGGCTCGAGCTGCCAACCCAGGGCCTTGGCCGAGAGTTGCGTCATCTCGGCGCCAAAGAGGAAGATGATGGACGAGTAGTACACCCACATGAGGATGACAATCATGGATCCAGCGGCGCCGTAGACGGAGGCGATGGACTGTTGTCCCAGATACATGCCGATCAGCTCCTTGCCGACCGTGAAGAGCAGGGCCGTCACGGCGCCGCCGAACCAGACGACGCGCCAACTGACGCGCACGTCGGGAAGGATCTTAAAGGCCGCGCCGAAGAGGAACGTGGGCACGCCGAACGAGATAATGCCGTTGGCGATGCGCATGAGCAGCTCCTGTTCGGGGACGAGCCCGGTGCTCCACCGGGCGAGGGCGGAGAGAGCCGCGCTGACGACCAGCGTAGCGAGCAGGAGGAAGGCGACCACCAGAATCATCGCGAATGAGACCACTCTGCCCCAGATCAGCCGCATCAGCGTGTCGCGCGGCTTCACGGATTTGATCTGCACCCCCCAGACCTGATTGAGCGCGGCCTTGAGCTGCACAAACACACCGGTCGCGCCGAAGATGAGCGTGCCGATGCTCACCGCCGCGGCCACACCGGCGCCCTGGCCGGCGCGCGAGATAACTCCGGCGACGAACTGCGCGCTGTCGGCACCCATGAGGGATTCGAACTGGCTCTGGATCTCGGCGCGCGTCTGGTCCTGCCCGAAGACGAAGCCAGCGAGGGCGACGACCAGCAGCAGCAAAGGGGCGAGGGAGAAGATCGTGAAGAACGCGATCGACGCCGCGAGGGCGAAACCGTCGTCCGCGATCAGCTCGGCGACCGCGTCATAGAGCACCTTACATGCGCGCTGAAGCTTCTTGAGCATCAGGCGACATCAACCGTGCAGACTGTCAAAGGTTCCTGCTAGACACGCTGGGGATCAGCCGCATGGCCACCTCGGTTGATGACGGCTGCCAGGAAGTCTAGCCGAAGGCCACGACGCGCACCAGACGGCGCCGCGCGCGCACCCACGCCTCGCCAGTGTGCGACCACTCCGGCCCGAAGCCGAGAAAGCCCCCGGCCTCGACCGCGGAAGGAGAAGTGCATCGTCGGTAACCGAGGCTTCATCGCCAGCTCGGCGATGCGAGCTCGATGGGTGTAGGTGAGCGGGTTCCCCGTAGCAGAGCTAGCCCGCAGCATGGAGCATCGACGCACGGAGGTGGCCACAACGAGATTGGTCCGCTGTGATAGAAATGGATCGGGTGGTGCAGAGGACGAACACAGCGAGGGGGGCATCATGGCGGCAGCGGCCTCATGAAAGTAGACCCGCGCGCGGGAACGCTCGCAGAGCCGACGATGCTGGCGAACATTCCGCGCCTGATGACGGCGTACTACACGAAGCGGCCCGATCCCAAGCGGCGCGAGCAGAGAGTGGCGTTCGGAACGTCGGGCCATCGTGGCTCCGCGCTCGTGGGCTCGTTCAACGAGGCCCATATTCTCGCCATCACTGAGGCCATCTGCGCATATCGACGTGCGCAGGGCATCGACGGGCCCCTGTTCCTCGGCATCGATACTCACGCCCTCTCCGAGTCGGCCTTGGCCAGTGCCCTCGAAGTGCTGGCAGCCCACGGGGTCGACGTGATGATCGACGACCGCGATGGGTACACGCCCACGCCCGTCATCTCCTACGCGATCCTCACGTACAACCGCGGTCGGACGAGCGGCCTCGCCGACGGCATCGTCGTGACGCCCTCGCACAACCCGCCCGAGGACGGTGGCTTCAAGTACAACCCACCGCATGGCGGACCCGCCGACACCCACGTCACCGGATGGATCCAGGACCGGGCGAACGCGCTCCTCGCCGACGGTCTTGCGGGCGTGGAGCGGATCCCGTTCGAGCGAGCGCGCCGTGCGTCCACGACCCACGGCTTCGACTACATGGGCGCGTACATCGCGGATTTGGGCAGCGTGATCGACCTGGAAGTCGTGCGCGGCGCTCGGGTCGCCCTCGCAGTCGATCCGCTGGGAGGGGCCGGGGTCCACTATTGGTCGATGATCTGTGACCGCTACCGCTTGCCGATGACGGTGGTGAGTGACGCGGTCGATCCGACGTTCGCGTTCATGACAGTCGACTGGGACGGCAAGATCCGTATGGACTGTTCGTCGCCCTATGCGATGCGGCGCCTCGTCGGGCTCAAGGATCGCTTCGACGTCGCGTGGGCGTGCGATACCGACCACGACCGGCACGGCATCGTCGCCCGGAGCGCCGGTCTTTTGAATCCGAACCACTATCTCGCCGTTGCGATCTCCTACCTGTTCCGACATCGCCCCGCGTGGCCGCGGGTCGCCGGAATCGGCAAGACACTCGTGAGCAGCAGCATGATCGACCGTGTGGCCGCCCGGCTCGGGCGCTCGCTGCTGGAGGTGCCTGTGGGATTCAAGTGGTTCGTCGACGGACTCATGGCAGCGTCGCTGGGGTTCGGGGGTGAGGAGAGCGCGGGAGCCTCGTTCCTGCGTCGCGACGGCACGGTGTGGACCACCGACAAGGACGGAATCATCCTCGGCCTCCTTTCCGCGGAGATGACCGCGGTGACGGGCCGCGACCCCGGAGAGCTCTACCGCGAGCTCACGGCGGAATACGGTGAGTGTGTCTACGAGCGCATCGATGCGCCCGCGACTTCCGAGGAGAAGGCGCGGCTCGCCCGGCTATCGCCGGAGCAGATCACGACCTCTGAGCTCGCGGGTGAGCGGATTACGGCGCTGCTGACGACCGCGCCGGGGAATAACGCTCCCATCGGCGGGTTGAAAGTGGTCGCTCCGAGCGGCTGGTTCGCGGCGCGGCCCTCGGGCACCGAGGATGTCTACAAGCTCTATGCGGAGAGTTTCACGGGGAGCGACCACCTTCGCCGCATCCAGGAGGAGGCGCTGGCGATCATTCAGGACGCCCTCCGAAGCGGGCCTTGAGGGAAGATCCGTCAGCTCGCCGGCGCCGGTGGATCCTTGAAGAAGCTGCCGGTGAAGACGACCGAGTTGGGAAAGACGACGACGCGTCCCGACGGTCGGAGCGGGTCGCCGGCCAACTCCTGCAGCTTGATTCGCACGAAACCGATCTCCGTGACCTCGCCGTGCACGTATCCGAAGGGCCCTTGCAGGCTCACCCGATCTCCCACGCGAATCCCGTTCGGCGCGACCATCGTGAAGTAGCCGGCAACCGCCAGGATGACGTTCTGGAGCGCGAACGCGATCCCGGCCGCGGCAAAGCCGAGCGCCGTCACCAGCGCCGTCATTTCGCTGGTGAAGTGAAAGATCAGCACCAGCGCGACGGCGACCGTCACGACGACGCTCCGAACGGTCAGGAGCAGACGCCGGCGCGTCGCGTCCGTCACATAGCGGATCACCGCCACCCGCCACAGCACTCCGCCGACGAAGACGACGGCGAGCGCGAAGACGACCCCAACGAGGTCCAGCCCTAGGCCCTGGAGCGCCTGGCGGGACTCACGGTCGATCACCTCATTCCAGCCCTTGAGATCGGCGGCGTACCGGCGGGCGAGCGCGGACTCTTCCCGCAACGGCAGCACGACCGCCGCCAGAAGCTTCTGGCGCTCGAGCAAGCCGCGAAATTCGCGCTGACTGTCCTTCAACGATATCCCGGCGTCCGTGGGATCCTTCGCCAGCACTTCCAACCTGGTGACGATCGGCTTGATGCTTGCCCGGACGGCGGCGATATCGTCGTCTACGCCGCGAGCCAGGTCGTTGGTCGCCGCCTCCAGCTCGTCGAGGTTGCTGCGGCTCCTCTGCGCGGCGAGCAGCCGCTGGACCATCGCCCACGAGCCCGAGGTGGCCCGCTGCGGTGGCGCTGCGGAGACCGTCGGCGCCGCAGTCGGCGTACGCAGCTCGGGCACGGCTGCCTGGAGCGCCTCGATCTGGTGCTCCAGATCGTCATCGGAGCCAGCACGAGACGACTCGAGCTCTCGCAGCTGGGTGAGAAATGCGAGACGGGCTCGGTCGAGCTCGAGGCGGTTGTTCGCGGCTACGGATGCCCGTTCCAGCGCCGGTCGTTGCCCGGGCAGGGCCTCGCGAAGGCGGGCCCGAAGGCTCGCGACCTCCTGCTCGTCCTGCCGGACGGTCGCTTCGAGCTTCACTCGCCTCTCGCCACGACGCCCGTCCGCGCTCGCCGGAGCGCCCGTCTCCCGGCCGAGCAGCGCGGCCTGCGCCCTCGCGGCGTCGAACGCGCGGCCGAGGAGACGCGCAGCGGTCTGCTCGTCGGTGCTGGCGAAGGCGCCGGTGCCATCGATGGATCGCAGGACGATCCGGGCCTGGCGATACCAGGCCATCGCCCGATTCAGCGACGCCAGCACCTGCTCTGGGGAACGCGGGGAGCCACGACTCGCCGTCGACCGCGCGTCCGACGCCGCCTTGGGCTGCTCCTCGTCGGCGCGCGCTCCTGACAGCGCGATCGTTCCGACCGTCGCCCCCACGGCGATCAGCGCGACCAACAGTCGACCCGACGTCGTCCGTGTCGATAGCATTTCTTCGCAGCTTACGACCTCGATCGGGGCTGGCGCCACCGACCGTTGGTTCGGCTCGCCGGCCGGCTCAGCCCTCGGGGCGCCCGTACCTTTCAGTCGACATGCGCACCGCCCTGGGGCACCGGGTGGGACCCGCGGAGCCCGAGCGCCGCGCGCGTACGGACCGTGGCCCGCCCCACCGCCACGCGGAAGCGCTCCATGTAGAGATAGATGACCGGCGTCGTGTAGAGCGTGAGCAGCTGGCTCAACAGGAGGCCACCGACGACCGTGATGCCGAGCGGGCGACGGAGCTCAGAGCCGGTACCCATCCCAAGCGCCAGCGGCAGGGCGCCCAGGAGCGCAGCCATCGTCGTCATCAGGATCGGCCGGAACCGCTGGAGACACGCCCGGTGGACGGCGTCCCTGGCGCCGAGGCCGTGATTGCGCTCGAGGTCGAGCGCGACGTCGATCACCATGATGGCGTTCTTCTTCACGATCCCGATCAGCAGGATGATCCCGATCATCGCGATGACCGAGAGATCCATCCCGCAGATCAGCAGCGCGAGCAGCGCGCCGACACCGGCCGACGGCAGCGTGGAGAGGATCGTGATCGGGTGGATCAGGCTCTCGTAGAGGACGCCCAGGACGATGTAGACCGTGATCAGCGCCGCCAGGATGAGCAGCGGCTGGTTGGCGAGCGCGGCCTGGAAGGCCTGCGCCGTGCCCGTGAACTTCCCGCTGATGTTGGTCGGGAAGCCCATCTTTTGCTCTGCGGCGTCGATGGCCTTGACGGCGTCGCCGAGCGCCACGTTCGGCGCCAGGTTGAAGAACACGGTGACCGACGGGAACAGTCCCTGGTGGTTCACCTGGATGGGACCGGTGCCCATCTGGAACTTCGTGACGGCGGTCAGCGGCACCGTCTGGCCGGTGGTCGACCGCACGTAGATGTTCGAGAGCGCGTCGGGACGCTCCCAGTATTGCGGCTCGAGCTCCATCACCACGTGGTACTGGTTCAGTGACGTGTAGATCGTCGACACCTGGCGCTGCCCGAACGCGTCGTAGAGCGTCTCGTCGATCGCCCGCGTGCTGACGCCGAGCCTCGCGGCCGTCGCCCGATCGATGACGACCGGCACCTCGAGGCCGCGATTCTGCTGATCGCTGCTGACGTCGCGCAGCTCGGGCATCTCCCGCATGGCGCGGACCAGGCGGGGCGCCCAGGTATTCAGCAACTCTAGATCATCGCTCTGCAGGGTGAACTGGTACTGCGCGTTGCTGCTTCGTCCGCCGAGGCGGACGTCCTGGACGGCCTGGAGATAGAGCGTGGCCCCCGGCACCTGCGCGAGCTTCGGTCTGAGACGCGTGATGACCTCGTCAGCGGAGATCTTTCGCTCCTCGCGCAGCTTCAGCGAGATGAATCCGCGGCCGGTGTTCGCCGTGGTCCCGCGCCCGCCGCCGCCGCCCGTGAACAGGGTCACCGTGTCGACCGCTGGATCGGATTTCAAGATTGCCGCGTAGCGCACCATCTTTTCGTGGACGGCCGCGAACGAGACGTCCTGCTGCGCGACGATGTTGGCGGCGAGGCGTCCGTTGTCCTGCTGGGGGAAGAAGCCCTTCGGCACGATATTGAAGAGGTAGACGTTCACCGCGAACGTCGCGAGGAAGATGATCATCGTGATCGCGGGATGCCGCAGCGCGACGGTCAGCGTCCGGTCGTACGCGCGCGTGATGGCGTCGAAGATCCGCTCGCCCAGGATCGCGAGCCTCGGGCGGTGCTGCGGGTCTTGAGGCCGGAGCAGGAGGGCGCACATCATCGGCGTCGTCGTGAGCGAGATCGCCAGCGACACGAGGACCGCCACCGAAAGCACCACCGCGAACTCGCGGAAGAGACGCCCCACGATCCCTCCCATCAGGAGGATGGGGATGAACACCGCCACGAGCGACATGCTCATCGACAGCACCGTGAAGCCGATCTCCCTGGCGCCGGTCAGTGTCGCCTCGAGCACCGAGGCGCCGCGCTCGATGTGGCGCATGACGTTCTCGACGACGACGATGGCATCGTCGACGACAAAGCCGGTGGCGACGGTGAGCGCCATCAACGAGAGGTTGTCGATGCTGTACCCGACCAGATACATGACCGCGAAGGTGCCGATCAGCGAGACGGGCACCACGACGCCGGGGATGATGGTCGCGCGGACGTTTCTGAGGAACAGGAAGACGACGAGCACGACGAGGCCGATCGAGATCAGGAGCGCCTCTTCGACGTTCTTGACCGACGCTCGGATCGTCACGGTCTGGTCGAGGACGGGCCTCAACGAGATCTCGGCCGGCACGAGGGCGCGGAGATACGGGAGCTCCGCACGGATCCGGTCGACGGTCTCGATGATGTTGACGCCGGGCTGGCGGAAGATGACGAGGACCACCGCCGTCTCGCCGTTGGACACCGCGCCGGCGCGGAGGTCCTCGACGGCACCGTGCACCCGGGCCACGTCGATCAGACGGACGGGCGCCCCGTTCCGCCAGGCCACGATCAAGGGCTCGTAGCGCGCCGGCTCGCGCAGCTGATCCGTGGCGTTGATCTCCCAGGTGAACCGGCCGTCGTCGAGCTGGCCCTTCGGACGATTGACGTTCGCGGCCGCGAGCGCCCGGCGGACCTCGTCGAGACCGATGCCGTAGCGCGCGAGCGCCATCGGATTCAGGTCCACGCGCACCGCGGGCAAGGAGCTGCCGCCGATGAAGATCCGCCCGACGCCTTCGAGCCGCGCGATCTTCTGTTGCAGGATCGTGGAGGCGATGTCGTACATCCGCCCCCTGTCCACGATCTTCGAGGTGAGGGCCAGGATCAGGATCGGCGCATCGGCCGGGTTCACCTTCTGGTACGTGGGCAGGCTCGGCAGATTCGACGGGAGCTGACCCGCCGCCGCGGCGATCGCCGACTGGACGTCCCGCGCGGCGCCGTTGATGTCACGCGCCAGGTCGAACTGCAGCGCGATCGTCGTGGCGCCGAGGAAGCTGACGGACGTCATCTCCGTAATGCCCGCGATGCGCCCGAACTGGCGCTCGAGTGGCGTGGCCACGGCCGACGCCATCGTCGCGGGGCTCGCGCCGGGCAGGCCCGCGACGACGGAGATCGTCGGGAAGTCCACTTGTGGCAGCGGCGCGACCGGGAGGAGCCGGAACGACATCGCCCCCGCGATGACCAGCGCGATGGTGATCAAGGTCGTGCCGACGGGCCGGCGAACGAACGGGCTGGAGAGGCTCACGACGTGGTCACCGGCCGACCGGCGCGGCTGCGCTCGGGCGCGCGCCGGCGCGCGAGCCGTTCGGCGAGGCCGTCGAACGCCAGATAGATGACCGGCGTGGTGTAGAGCGTGAGCACCTGGCTCACGATGAGCCCACCCACGATGGCGATTCCGAGCGGCTCGCGGAGCTCGGAGCCCACGCCGTGCCCGAATGCCAGCGGAACGCCGCCCAGCAGCGCCGCCATCGTCGTCATGATGATCGGCCGGAAGCGGAGGAGCGAGGCCTGCTCGATCGCCTCGCGCGCCGGACGCCCCTGGGAACGCTGCGCGTCGAGCGCAAAGTCGATCATCATGATGGCGTTTTTCATGACGATACCAATCAAGAGAATGATCCCGATCAGCGCGATGACGGAGAGGTCGAGGCGCACGAGGAGGAGCGCTAGCAACGCCCCGAGCCCTGCCGAGGGCAAGGTCGAGAGGATCGTGATCGGATGGATCCAGCTCTCGTACAGCACGCCGAGCACGATGTAGACGGTGACGATCGCCGCCAGGATCAGGAGGGGCTGGTTGGCCAGGGACGCCTGGAACGCGCGCGCCGCGCCCTGGAACCCCGTCTGGATGCTCGGCGGCAGGCCGATCTCGCGCGTGATCCGGTCGATCGACGTCACGGCGGCGCCCAGCGAGACGCCGGGCGCCAGGTTGAAGGAGACCGTCACGGCCGGAAACTGGCCCTGGTGGCTCACGGCGAGCGCGGTGGCGTGCTGCTCGATGGTGGCCAGTGTCGACAGCGGCACCTGGCCGCCGGCAGCCGACCGTAAATACACCCGATCCAGCACGGACGGATCCACACGGAACTCCGGCAGAACCTCGAGCACCACTCGATACTGATTCAGCTGCGTGAAGACGGTCGAGATCTGGCGCTGGCCGAACGCGTTGTAGAGCGCGTCGTCGATCATCTGGGGCGTGATGCCGAGCCGCGAGGCGGTGGCGCGGTCGATCTGCACCCTCGCTTGCAAGCCCTGGTCGAGCTGGTCCGTCGCCACGTCGTGCAATTCAGGCAGCTCCCGCAGACGCGCCACGAACTTCGGCGCCCAGGCGCGCAGCTCCGCCTCGTCCGGATCCTCGAGGCTGTACTGGAACTGCGTCCGGCTCACGCGATTCTCGACGGTCAGGTCCTGGACCGGTTGCAGGTACAGCGTGATCCCGTCGACCTTCGCGAGCGCCGGACGCAGCCGGCTGATCACGTCGCCGACGCTCTCGCCACGTTCGCCGAGCGGCTTCAGGGTGATCTGGATGCGGCCGCTGTTGAGCGTCGTGTTCGTGCCGTCGATGCCGATGAAGGACGAGATGCTGGCGACGGCCTCATCTTGCAGGATCACGCCGCCGAGCGCCCGCTGACGCTCAGCCATCGCGTCGAACGAGATGTTCTGCGGCGCCTCGGAGATGCCGAGGATGACACCCGTGTCCTGGATCGGGAACAACCCCTTCGGCACAAACAGGTAGAGCATGAGCGTCAGGGCCAGGGTACCGATGGCGACGAGCAGCGTGCCCGTCTGATGGCCGAGCACCCAGCGCAAGGTGCGGCCGTAGAAGGCGACCAGATTGTCGAACTGCCGCTCGGCGGCGCGCGCGAAGGCGCCGGGCCGGCGGTCGGCCACCGGCTTGAGCAGCTTCGCGCAGAGCATCGGCGTGAGCGTCAGCGAGACGACCGCCGACACCAGGATGGCGGCCGAGAGCGTCAGCGCGAACTCGCGGAACAGCCGGCCGACGATGTCGCCCATGAAGAGCAGCGGGATCAGCACGGCGATGAGCGACACGGTCAACGACAGGATCGTGAAGCCGATCTGGCTCGAGCCGACGAAGGCGGCCTGCAGCGGCGGCTCGCCCTCTTCGATGTAGCGGCTGATGTTCTCGATCATCACGACCGCGTCGTCCACGACGAAGCCGGTGGAGATCGTCAGCGCCATCAGCGAGAGGTTGTTGAGGCTGAAGCCGAGCGCGTACATTACCGCGAACGTTCCCACGATGGACACCGGCACCGTGATGCCCGGGATGAACGTCGCCGCGGCGCTTCTCAAGAATACGAAGATGACGAGGACGACCAGGACGACGGCCAGCATCAGCTCGAACTGCACGTCGTGCACGGAGGCGCGGATGGTCGTCGTGCGGTCGGTCAGCACGGTAACCTGCACCGCCGTCGGCAGGGCGCTCTGGAGCTGCGGTAAGAGCCGCTTGACGCGGTCGACCACCTCGATCAGATTGGCGCCGGGCTGCCGCTGGATGTTGAGGATGATCGCCGGCTGGTCGCCCATCCACGCGGCCTGTCGGATGTTCTCGGCGCCGTCGATCACCTCGGCCACGTCCGAGAGCAGGAGCGGCGCATTGTTACGGTAGGCGATCACGAGCGCCCGATATTGATGGCTCTGGAGGATCTGGTCGTTGGCCGCGATGGTGAATGACTGGAGCGGCCCGTCGAGGCTGCCCTTCGCCTGGTTGACGTTGGCCGCGGCGACGGCGGTGCGCACGTCCTCCATGGTCAAACCGTTCGCGGCGAGCCTTGCCGGGTTCACCTGGATGCGCACCGCCGGCTTTTGACCGCCCGACAAGGTGACGAGGCCCACGCCGGGCAGCTGCGCGATCTTCTGCACCAGCCGCGTGTCGGCGAGGTCTTCGACGGCCGTGAGCGGCAGCGACTGCGACGTCACGCCGAGCGTCAGCACCGGCGCGTCGGCCGGGTTGACCTTGCTGTACACGGGCGGGTTCGGCAGGTCGCGGGGCAGGAACGTGGCGGCCGCGTTGATGGCCGCCTGCACCTGCTGCTCGGCGACGTCGATGGAGAGTGCCAGATCGAACTGCAGGGTCACGATC
>QHSV01000367.1 GCA_003221655.1 Candidatus Rokuibacteriota bacterium | reverse complement strand
GCGCGCCGAACTCGCCAAGGGCGCGGCCGGCGGGCTCTTGATGGGCGTGGGCGCCGTGCTCGCCTTCGGCTGTAACATCGGCGGGTTTTTCTCGGCGACCAGCGCGCTGTCGCTGTCGGGGATCGGGATGATGCTCGGACTCGGGATGGGGGCGTTCCTCGGCTTGCGTTACCTGGTCTGGGAGGTGGCGCACCGGCCCGACTGGTCCCGGGGCGGCGGGCGCACCTATCTACAAACGAGCGCGCCGGCGGCGGGCCGCCAGCCCTGGGCAGGCGCGCTCGTCCTCGGCCTGGTCCTGGCGACGCTGTTTCTCTACGCACGCGCGGGCTACGGAACGCAGGGCATCTTTCTGCTCTTCGGCGCCGCGTTCGGCGTGATCTTCCAGCGATCGCGCTTCTGCCTCGTGCGCGCCTTTCGGGAGCCCTTCATGACGGGCGATGCCGAGCACACACGAGCGGCGGCGCTGGCGCTCGTCGTGTCGACGCTGGGCTTCGCCATCTTGAAATACGCCGACCTCAAGGACAAGAGCGAGTGGGTGTTTCCGGCCGTGTGGCTCGGCTCGCTCGCCGGCGGTCTCGCGTTCGGCATCGGGATGACACTCGCGGGCGGCTGTGGCGCCGGCTCGCTCTGGCGAGCCGGTGAGGGGCAGGTGAAGCTCTGGGTCGCCGTCGCGTGCTTTGCGTTGGGCGCGTCGCTCGTGCGGCTCGGCGCGGTGCAGACCGGGCTTCTGCAGAAGCTCGGCGCGGCGGTTTTTTTGCCGTCGACACTCGGCTGGGCCGGCGCAATCGTGTTGATCGTCGCGATCGCGCTCGGGTGGGCTATGCTGGCGACCTGGAACGAGGCGACCGGCCGGTTCAGCGCGGCCTAGGTGTGGTTCGAACGCAGTCTGGGGAGGGTCGGATGAAGGCGTCGACGCGCAGAGAGTTCCTCCTGACCTCGGGGACCGGGCTCGCGCTGCTCGCGGCGGGCTGTGCGCCCACGGTCTCCGACTTCGCCCAGAAAACCGGTCGCCGCGTCGTCGTGATCGGCGGCGGATGGGGCGGTGCCACGGCCGCCAAGTACGTGCGTCTGGCCGATCCGTCGATCGAAGTCGTCCTGCTCGAGCCGAATCGGCAGTTCGTGTCGTGCCCGTTCAGCAACCTCGTGCTCAGCGGCGTGCGCTCGATCGAGAGCATGACCTTCGACTACAGCCGTCTGCGCGATCACGGGGTCCGGGTCCTGCACGAGACGGCGACAGCCATCGAGCCCGAGACCAGGCGGGTCAAGGTGGGCGGCGGTTACCTCCCGTACGACCGGCTCATCGTGTCGCCGGGCGTTGAGTTCCAGTGGGAGCAGGTCGAGGGGCTCGCGGCCGCCCAGGACCGCGTGCTTCATGCCTGGAAGGCCGGACCGCAGACCGTCGAGCTGGCCAGACAGCTCCAGTCGATGGCCGACGGTGGGGTGTTCGTCCTGACGATTCCTCCGGCCGCGTATCGCTGCCCGCCCGGTCCGTACGAGCGGACGTGCCAGGTGGCCTGGTATCTCAAGAACACCAAGCCGAAGTCGAAGCTCATCGTGCTCGACGCCAACCCGAACCTCGTCTCGAAGGCGGCGCTGTTCCGTGCCGCCTGGGCGAGCTATCCGAACATCGAGTACCGTGGCTCGAACAAGGTCGTGAAGGTCGACCCGGGCGCACGCGAGGTGACGACGGAGCTCGGCGACAAGGTGAAGTACGACGTGCTCAACCTGATTCCGCCGCAACGCGCGGGGACCATCGCCGTCACGGCGGATCTGGTCGGTGCGGACAAGCGCTGGTGCGAGGTCAACCACCTCACCTACGAGTCGGTGAAGCACAAGAACATCCATGTGATCGGCGACTCGACGATCGGGATGCCGGTGCCGAAGTCGGGCAACGTCGCGAACGCGATGGGGAAGATCTGCGCGGTCGCGGTGGTCAACCTGCTCAACGACAAGCCGGTGCCGCCGATGGCGCCCGGCAACACGTGCTACAGCTGGGTGAGCGACCGGGAAGCCATCGCGGTCGTCAACAGCTACAAGATCGAGGGCGGCAAGGTCGTTCAGATCGAGCAGAAGCTCACTCCCGGCCAGTCGGAAATGTGGGCGCAGAACGCGGTCGGGTGGGCCAACAGCATCTGGCAAGACATGCTCGGCTAGGCCGGCGGGAAAGGACAATGTGATGCCGATCATCCTTATCAGCCTGCTCCTCGCGCTCGGACTCACCGGCCCCGCCGCGGCCGGACCGCTCGACGGCCCGGGCGCTCCCCAGGCACTCGTCTGCAGCGCTTGCCACGGCTTCGCCGGCCAGAGCCCGTCGAACACCATGCCGATCCTCGCGGGCATGGCCCCGTGGTACTTCAAGAAATCGATCCAGGACTATGCGGCCGGCAAGCGGACGTCGCCCGAGATGGAGCCCTACGCGAAGATGGTTCTCCAGTTCGGCGTGGACGACGTGGCGGCTTACTTCGGCGCGCAGAAGCGCACCGCGTCGTCCGTCAAGCTCGACCCCGCGGCGGTCGAGCGCGGCCGCGCCGCGGCCGTCCAGTGCACCCTCTGTCACGGCGTCTCGGGCAAGGGAGACCCGGCCAAAGGAGTCCCCGATCTCACCGGCCAGCCGCCGGGTTATCTCCGCAATCAGATGCTGCTCTTCAAGGCCGACCGGCGGAGCCCGGGCGACGCCCAGCTCAAGGTGATAAAGGCGCTGATGCTGACGATTCCCGACGAGCAGCTCGCCGACCTGGCGGCATACTGGTCGAGCGTCAGGTAGCGGCCATCGAGCTTTCCGCGGCCGGAGCGCTGCG